>JAWXAX010000092.1 GCA_034439735.1 Rhodothermales bacterium
AAAACGGAGAGATCATCGACCCTTACGGGGTGACGGTGTACGGGTATTTCGCGTACGAACGCATGGCGAACGAGGTGCCCAAAGAGTATCGGCCTGGCGGCAAGTAAAAAGGCAAAAGGGAAAAGGGAAAAACAAGTCGTAGCTCGGGTTAGGCCGTCCCAGCGGCCGTAACCCGAGACTCCTCACGTCACAACCCGAACACATCCACAAAATGCCGGATCCGCGGCGGCTCGCCGGCGAGGATGCCGACCACGTCGAACCGGCAATCCACCTCCCCCAGTCCCCGCAGGTGTAAATACGCCTCGGCGGCGGCTTCCATGCGGACCTGTTTTCGGGCGTCGACCGCCTCCTCGGGCCGGCCAAACGCCACCCCTCGCCGCATCTTCACCTCTACAAACACCAGCACCACCCGGCCGTGTTGGATGTGCCGGCAGATGAGATCGATCTCGCCGCGTTTCGCCCGGTAATTCCTCTCTACCACCGTGAACCCCTTGCCCTCCAGATACGCCGCCGCGAGGTCCTCGCCGCGGGCGCCTTTTTCCTGGTTATTCGAGGTCCGATCGGCCGGCATCCGCGTTCGCCGTTTAGTCGGCCTCGCGGGCCACCAGGTTCCTCGCCAGCTCGATCAGCTCCCGCGCGTCGCTCATGCTGCGCTCCTTGATAAATGGGAAGAGCGCCTGGGTGAACCCCTCGAACACCTGCATCAGTTCGATCAGGTTGTTGATCCGCTCGCCGAACTGCCGCTCGGGGGTGTCGACGGCCTCTTCGCCGGCGATCAACATCTTCCGGCACTCCTGCAACTGCTGCATGACCGGCTGGATCTCCCGCTTCTCCCGCTCCTTGATGATCCGCGCCGTGATCTTCCACACGTCCTTCTCCGCTGAATAATAGTCCTTCCGCGACCCAGGCTGGTGGACCTTCCGCACCAGCTCCCACCCGATCAACGAGCGGAGGTTCATGTTGGCGTTACCCCGGCTGATCTGCAGTCGCTCCATGATCTCGTCGGTGTCCAGCGGCGCCTCCGAAGCATACAGCAAGGCGTGAATCTGCGCCATCGTCCGGTTAATGCCCCAACGAGATGCCATTTCGCCCCAGAACAGGATGAACCGGTTTAGGGCCTCCTGGTGATTGGCGCTGTACGTGGTGGGGATGGGTTCGGCCTGCGACATGTCGGTAACGGCGGAGTGGCACTGGGAAGGCGGAAATCGTGGCGGCGAAGGACGCGGCCGGCTCCCGGGATCCCTCGCCCGCGGTTGCTGTTCAGACCGGATTAACCGGGTTCAGTTCCGTTCTTTTCCTGCTTTCAATAAATTCTGAAAGCTGACTCCTCCCCATCCCGGTGCGATAAATCGCAGCCGGGATATGCCCCTCCTCGGTTCGAGAGCTTGCCCCGTACTTGACTCGGGGAGGGGCCTGTTTATGTGACGCCATCCCTTTATAAAAACAATCCGCCCAAATTACTCCCCCGTTTGTACTTTCCCGTCACGTTATCACGGGGCTCATCGGTAGTCGACGTTGAATCGCATCTTAACCTTAACAACCGACTTCGGCGCGCGCGACGCCTATGTCGCCAGCATGAAGGGCGTCATCCTCGGGATGGTGCCGGAAGCTCGCCTCGTTGATATCACGCACACGATCGACGCGTTCGACGTCATGGAGGCGGCGTACATCCTCAGGAACGCGGTCGAGTTTTTCCCCGCCGGCACGGTCCACCTCGCGGTGGTCGACCCCGGCGTCGGGTCCGGTCGGCGGCCCGTGGCCGTCCGCTCCGGCGACCGCTGGTTCGTCGGGCCGGACAATGGACTGTTTTCGCTGGTGCTCACCGGGCAGCGGGTAGACGAACGGGTCGTGCTGGACCGGCCGGCGTTCTGGCGCACCCCCACCCCCAGCGCCACCTTCCACGGGCGCGACGTTTTCGCACCCGTCGCCGCCCACATCCTGCGCGGGACTCCGCTGGGTGAACTCGGCACTCCCATCGAGGCCCTCAAGCCGCTCCACTGGGCCCTCCCGATTGACGATCAGCAGGGCATCCAGGGATGGGTCGTACACGTGGACCGGTTCGGAAATGGCATCACCAACATCACCCGCACCCTCTTCGAGGACCGCCGGCGCGGCCGCGCCGTCAAGTGTTACGTTGGCTCCACCATCCTGGCCCACGTGGCCTGCACCTACACCGACGCCCCCGGCGGAGAACCGCTCATGCTGTTCGACAGCAGCGACCACCTCGAGATTGCCGTCAACACCGGGAACGCCTCGGAGCTTCTCGGCATACGAAAGGGCGCGCCGGTCAATGTCGTGTTTCTGGAAGATCGGTGATCGCCCCGAATTACTGTATGATGGATTGCGCTATTTCGAACGGACACGCCATACGGTGCGGACGCGATGTATCGTGTCCCTTCGGTGGGATGTCCTGGCTAGCGCTTGACGTCTCTATCTAACCTGCATCTCCTTCACCGCATGCCCGCTTCACCGTTCGCCTTTCTCTTTGCCGACATATCACATGGCTTCGACGCCGCTACCTCGACAGAGCTGCTGCGCCACCTGGAGGCCATGTATACGCTGGCCCAGGTGCTTTCGCTCGATGCCGAAAAGTCCGCGCGCCTGGTGGAGGAGACCTACCTCGCCGCACTCGATGCCGGCGAGCCCATCGACCGTTCGTGGCTCTTTGCCAAGATGCGCGCCCTCTACGCCGCCCATCACGCGCCTCCGACCACCGACACTGACGCCGCCGGCGACAAGCCGCGCCTCTTCGCCCAGCAACCGACCATCAAACAGCGCCTGCTGGACCCCTTCCTCCGCAGCGCCGCACCCGTGGCCTATGCCTCGCTCGCCGAGCGCGACCGCCTGCTCCTGATGCTTTGCGACGCCGAACGCCTCTCCTGCGCCGATGCCGCCCGGGTGCTGGACGAAGACAGCGAGGTCGTCTGCCGGCACCTCGACGCCGCCCGCGCCTCCTTCCAGGTCGCCATCGCTTCCCAGGCCTCGCCCATGATCCGCGAGCTGCTCGACGCCTTCGACCGCGAGGAGTGGGCGCCGCCAACGCTCCGCCGCGCCATCAAGGCCGAGTTCGGGAATGTGCCGCCCACCCTCGAGCCCACCATCAAGGCGACGCTCAACGCGTCGCCCCTGAACCAGACCCTGACGGACGCGCCCGCCACCACAGGTCGACCGGCCAGCCGGACTGGCCTCGGCGGGCTGACTTACCGCCTGAAACGTATGGCGCTCCCCCTTACCCTCATCGTTTGCGCCGGCCTCCTGGGGTATGTGGGATCCGAGTGGCTCGTCCGCCCCGCCGACCCGAATCTGGTATCGCTGGCCATCCACCATGCCGACAGCGCGCATTTGGACACTTCCACGGCCGAGCCGTCGGTTGCGGAGCAGTTTATCCGCGAACGGCTCAACTGGCGGCTATCGGCCCCGGTCATAACCGAAGCACCGCTCCTGGGCGCCGGCGTCACCGAACTGGCCCCCGATATTTTTGTGCCTACCCTCATCTACGCCGACGGCCCCGACGCAGGACGCGTCGTGGTCTTCGCCTTCACCTATGCCATGCTGGACCGCTTCGCCGACCGCCTTTTCCTGGAACGCAGCATCCTCACGGCGATTGCGGACGACCAGCAGGTTGATCTCTACCCGCATTCCGAGACGCAGAAAATCGTCATCTGGCGGCAGGCGGATGACATTTTTCTCGCGGTCTCCACTTCCGACCCGGAGGGGTTGCAAGATCGGATTCAGCGCCCCTGAACGACGGCCGGCAACGCGACCCGAAACGTGGTCCCCTCGCCGATACGCGACTGCGTCACCTCCAGGCTGCCGCCGTGGTACTCCTCCACGATACGTTTGGCCAGGCTCAACCCGAGCCCCCAGCCCCGTTTCTTCGTGCTGTACCCCGGCCGGAAGACGTTTTTCCACTGCCGGCGATCGATCCCCTTCCCGGTATCCCGCACATCGACATACACCCACCGGGCATCCCGCGACGCCTCGATCGTGATCGAACCCTGGTCTGTCTCGATGGCGTCCAGGGCATTTTTGAGCAGGTTTTCAATGACCCACTCAAAGAGCTCGACATTCATCGGGACGACAAGGTCGGGGGCGACATTCGCCTCCAGCCCCACCTGCCGGCCCACGCTGGGCGTCCGCCGTCGGATATATTCCACCATCCCCGTCACCACGGGCTCGAGCGCGGTAGGCGTCAGCTGCGGGCGCGAGCCGATGTTGGAAAACCGATTGGCGACCCGCTTGAGCCGGCTGATGTCGTTCTCGATCTCGTCGACGGCGGCCTCTCGCTGCTCCGCCTCAAGCTCCGGCATCCGAAGCAGCTCCGTCCATCCCATCAGGCTCGAAATCGGGGTGCCCAGCTGGTGGGCCGCCTCCTTCGCCAT
Source organism: Rhodothermales bacterium (assembly GCA_034439735.1). Lineage (NCBI taxonomy): Bacteria > Pseudomonadati > Rhodothermota > Rhodothermia > Rhodothermales > Rhodothermales bacterium. The sequence continues at coordinate 4,383 of JAWXAX010000092.1, forward strand.
GCCAACCCACAGGTTGCTCTGTTCGTTGCGGCGGATATACGAAAACCCGAAATACCCCACCGCGATGAAGAGGCCCACAAAAAGCAGTTGCGCGTACGGGAAGATGCGTAATTCGCGGATCAGGCTCGACTCCCCATAATGCACGTGCTGCCGAAACGAGCCGAAGTCCTCGTCGTCGATTTCGATCAGGACGGGGGGATTGACGGCGTCCATCTCTGCCTGGAACGTGGACAGGCGCTCCATCGCCCCCGCCCGATCCTTCACCATCATGGAATCGATCTGACCCGGGAGGTTCCGCCAGGAAATCGGACCGCTGGAGTCCGCCAGGATGGAGGGGATGGGGATGTCGTCACTCAGGAGGAAGGCATTGGCGATGAAACTCGCCTCGCCGGCCGGCGGCATGCTCTGCGCCCATCGAATGGCATCCAGGAGGGCGCCGGCCTGCTCCGGAGGCAGCCCCGTCTCTCCCCGGGTAAGCATCGCCGCGAGTTCGGCAAACTCGGGCTGGAACGGGTTGATCGACTCAAGCTGCGTCAGCGTGATCTCCTGGAGCGCACTCGCCCACAGCTGAATCACCATCTGCTCCCGGGCTCGGAGCTGCGAGACCAGCCGGCTCGTGTAGGTGAGAGATGCAACGGCGATCAACACCGCGAACAGGACGAGACCGTACTTCAGGTTCGTCGACAGGCGATAAGATTGCATGACGGGAAGACGTTGATCGTTACGCGTTGAACGTTACGCGTTGAACGTTCAACGTTTACGCGTACGAATGGCTAACGCCCGTTGGATACCTCCAAACTCAACACCCGAAACGCATCAACGGGCTGCCAGGATCGGCTGGTCGCTGACAATGGTCTGGTCGCGTTTCGGGCCGGTGGAGATCATGTTGATCCCTACTTCCGTCTGGTCGGCGATGAACTGCAGATAGGTGCGGGCGGTCCCGGGTAGTTCCTCGAAGCGGTCGATGCCTACGATGTCTTCCGACCAGCCGGGGAACGACTCGTACACCGGCTCGACGATTTCGAGCGTTTGCACCTCGCTCGGGAAACGCGTGGTTTCCTTGCCGTGATAGCGGTAGGCGACACACACCTTGAGTTCGTCGAGCCCGCTGAGCACGTCGAGCTTCGTGATGGCCAGTTCGGTGAAGCCGTTGATCATCGACGTATAGCGGAGGGCGACAAGGTCCAGCCAGCCGCAGCGGCGGGGCCGGCCGGTCGTGGCGCCAAACTCATGGCCCGTCGTCCGGAGACGCTCGCCGAGGTCGTTGGTCAGCTCCGTCGGAAAAGGACCGTTACCCACGCGGGTGCTGTAGGCTTTCACGATGCCGATCACACGGTCGATGGCGGTCGGCGGGACGCCGAGGCCGGTGCAGCAACCGCCGACCGTCGGGTGGCTGGAGGTGACGTAGGGGTAAGTCCCGAAGTCGACATCCAGCAACGATCCCTGGGCGCCTTCGGCCATGATGCGTTTGCCTTCCTTGAGGGCCTGGCAGAGGTACTGCGTGGTGTCGCGGACGTACGGGTCGATGAGTTTATCGAACTCGACGTATTCATCGATGATCGCGTCCACGTCCAGCCGCTCGGCGCCGTAGATGCTACTGAGGATTTCGTTTTTCTCCTCGATCGCGTCCTTCAGTTTCTGGCGGAGGACGTCGCGGTTGAGGAGGTCGACCACCCGGATGCCCGTCCGCGCGAACTTGTCCATATACGCCGGCCCGATGCCCCGTCCCGTCGTCCCGATCGCGTTGGCGTCGCGAAACCGCTCGCGCGCCTGCTCGATCTTTTTGTGGTAGGGCATGATGAGGTGGGCGTTGTGGGAGATGAAGAGCCGGCCCTCCGTTTTATACCCGAGGTCGCGGATCATGCCGATCTCCGTCATCATCGACACCGGGTCGATCACCACCCCGTTGCCGATCACACAGGCCACGTTCTCCTGAAAGATGCCGCTGGGGACGAGGTGGAGGACAAACGTCTGATCCCCCCAACAAATCGTGTGGCCGGCGTTGGCGCCACCCTGGTAGCGTGCGACAATGTCCACGTCCTGGCTGAGCAGGTCGACGATCTTTCCTTTCCCTTCATCGCCCCACTGGGAGCCGATTACAACGCTTACAGGCATGATGGTCTCGATTAAAACACAAACGGAGGCGGCGAGGTCACCCTCGCCGCCCCTCAAACCGGTGCGCCGGCAACGGCACGCGCGGGCGGTTCACCCGAGTGCGCCGTCTATCGTTGCGCGGCAAGGCGCCGCGCGCCGGTCGTGCGATGCGCCCGATCACACGGACCGACGCTCGCAGAAACGGCACTTACACGAAGACGCTTATGCCGCGTAGCTGCTAACGGCGTCTTCTACGTTGTCGTAGTGTTTGAACACCGTGATCAGCTTCGTGATGACGAGCAGCGACTGGATCCGATCGGCCACGTTCGCCAGGCGGAGGTCTCCGCCGGCGTTGCGCATCGTGGTCATCGCACTGATCAACATGCCGAGGCCGCTGGAGTTCATGAACTTGGTCTTGGATAGATCGACGACCACGTTCTTTTTATCCTGCTCCTTCAACTCTTTCAGCGTGTCGTGCAGCTTCGCGCCGTCCGGGCCGCCCATGACGTTACCCTTCAGCGTGATGACGACTGCGTTGTATTTCTCTTCGACACTGTAATTCATCGTGCGAGTCCGATTGGTGAGTGAGTTCCGTGTTGATGGGTGGGGGAGGATTCCCTCATCGTGCACCGATCCGATTCCGAAGCTCCACCACGATGGGGGCCGCCACAAAAATCGAGGAATAGGTGCCGATGCCGATGCCGAATAGCAGCGCAAAGGCGAATCCCCGCAACACTTCGCTCCCGAATATAAACAGCGTTATCACTACGAGCAAGGTCGTGCCCGAGGTAATGATAGTGCGGCTCAGTGTGGTGTTGATGGATCGGTTGACCACATTTTCGTAGTTTTCCGTCTTGAACATCGTGGTGTACTCGCGGATACGGTCGAACACAACCACCGTGTCGTTGATCGAGTAGCCGACGATCGTGAGGAACGCCGCTATAATCGTCTGATCGATCTGGAGCGAAAACGGAACGATGTTCAGGTGATGCATGAGCGAGAACATTCCCAGCGTGATCACGACGTCGTGGACGAGCGCGGCGACGGCGCCGACGCTGTATCCCACTTTCCACTGGAAACGGACCCAGATGTACAGGAAGATCACGATGAGCGAGCCGATGACCGAATAAAACGCGCCCCGCTTGAGGTCCTCGGCGAACCGGGGGCCAACGATGTCGGTCTTCACGATCCGGTGCGTCCCGCCCGGGGCGGCCTCATTAACGCCCCGGAGCACCTGGGCCTCTACCTCGTTGATGTCGCCCGTGGAGGCCGTGCGAATCAGCAGGCCCGTCTCATCGAACGTCTTCACCTCGGGCTCGCTACCCAGTGCGGTGGCCAGCGTCGAGCGGACTTCGGCGGTCGACACCGGCTGGTCGCTCTCGACGACAAACTCCATCCCGCCCAGGAAGTCGATCCCCACCTCCAGGCCCCGGAATAGCAACGACGCGAGGCTGAGCACGAATAAGGCGCCCGAAATCGCGTAGGCGATCTTGCGGTTGCGCATAAACTGATAGTTGGCGTTTTCAAAAATACGCATGGTGGTTCAAGTCAGTGGCCGCGCCGCTACGGCGCCGGCCGAATGGTCGTGGTGCCCCGATTCGCCCGCTGCTGCAGGCGGCTCGGGCGGTTGGATCAGCCGAAATTGACACTCATGCGGCGCTCGCCCACCATCCAGTCGAAGACGACGCGGGAGATGATGATTGCGCTGAAGAGCGAAGACAGGATGCCGGCCATGAGGGTAACGGCGAAACCCTGGATCGGCCCGACGCCGAACGAGTATAGGATCATCCCCACAAAAAACGTGGTGATGTTTGCATCCAGGATGGAGCTCAGGGCCTTCGAATACCCGCCATCGATAGCGGCCTTCATGGACTTCCCGGTCGACAATTCCTCTCGCACGCGTTCGAAGACGAGCACGTTGGCGTCGACGGCCATACCGATCGTCAACACGATACCCGCGATACCCGGCAGTGTAAGCGTGGCGCCGAATGCGGCCAGGATGCCGAGGATAAACACGATGTTCAGGATCAGGGCCAGGTCCGCGACGATGCCGGCCGTGCGGTAATAGAAGATCATGAACAGCGCCACGATCAGAAGACCGACCAGCACCGAGTTGAGGCCGGCCCGGATAGACGCCGCGCCAAGGCTCGGCCCGACGGTGCGCTCTTCCACGATGTCCACCGGCGCCGGCAGCGCGCCCGACTTGAGGATCGTCACGACATCCTGCGCCTCCTCGCGTGACTCCAGCCCGCTGATCGATGTCCGCCCGCTCGGGATGCGTTCGATCACGGTGGGAAACGAGTAGACGACATTGTCCATCACGACGGAGACGTTGCGCCCCACGTTGGCGCCGGTCAGGCGCGACCATGTCCGCGCCCCTTCGGCGTTCATCGTCATGGTCACTTCCGCGCGGTTCACTTCGTCGAACTCGACGCGCGCGTCGGTGATGACGCTGCCATCCAGCTCCACTTCCTCCCGGACGCCCAGTACATAGAACTGCTCGAACCCATCGGGGTCAATGCCGACCGCACCGGAACTGAACATCAGCCTGGTATTCACCGGCAGCTGATCCTGAAACAGTATTTCCTTACTCAGGGCGTTGAATTTCGCCGTATCGGCCTCGGAAACGGTGCCGTAGATGACCCCCTGCCCAAAGGGCTGCATGATGGCCAGCAAGCGATTGTTCGGCGCCAGCGCATCATCCGTTTCGTCGAGCAGGTTGTCGATCGTGGGGGAGGCCTCCGCGGTATCCGCGGTAGCCACGGCCGTCGAATCGCCGGCGCTCGTATCGGCAGCGGCGATCGCCGGGGCTTCCTCGTACGCTTCGATCAACTGCTGGAGTGAGCGGAGCACGTCTTCGGGATCCGTCATCATCCGAAACTCGAGCCGCGCGGTACCTCGCAACAGCGAACGAACCCGCTCCGGATCGTCCACGCCGGGCAACTCGACCACGATGCGGCGCGTGCCCTGGAGCTGGATCGCCGGCTCGCTCACGCCAAACCGGTCGACGCGCTGACGGATGATCTCGATGGCGCGCTGTACGGCTTCGTCCGCCTCGCTCTGCAGATAGGCAAGCACCTCTGCGTTCGACGAGCGACGCGTGATGTTCGCCTCATCGTCCCTGAAATACCGGGAGAGCCTGGCTTCAGGATCCCGCGCGGTGAAGTTGGCCCCGAAGATCTCGATCATCGAGGAATTGCCGCTAACCGACTCCGCGCGCGCTTCGGCGAGCACTTCGTTAAACGTATCGTCTACATCCGTCGCCAGTTCGCGGATGAGGGCGTCCAGACGCACCTCCAGGGTGACGTGCATGCCGCCAAGCAAGTCGAGGCCAAGCTTCAGCGACTTCTCGCGCATGGCGCGCAGCGACACGTAGTTTTCGTCTTCGTACTGAACCCGTGCCTCGTCGGCCATCGCCGCGATCTTCCTGTTCTCCAGAAACGTCCGCACCGAGGGGTAGAGATAGAATCCACACAGGGCCAGGAACGCCACGATGAGCGTAGTCTTAAATCCGTTCTCTTTCATACTACAAAACCAGATAATGCCAGCACCCACCGCCGCCGGCAGGTCTGACTGTTTAATATGGGGATAAACCTGGGGGTTGAACGACGGCATAAAAGGCATCACGAGCCATTAGCCGGGGTCAACCAGCGTGGATCCTAGGGACCGAGCGGTTGCAGGGATGTGAGCAACCGAAGCGGCGAGGCAAAGGCCGCGGTTTCGGCGAACTGGAGCACGAGATGGCGAACGGCAACCCGCTGTAGCGTCTGTTCCGCCTGCAAGACGGCACGGTAGCTCCGATCAGAAAGCGCCCCGCGAACAGGCGCGGCTTTCATGATGACATCGGGGACGACAGCGTCTCCCACGAGCCGGCTATAGCGCTGGCTCAACAAATCCAACAGATCGTCCGCCCGGATCTCCGACCCGGTGAACGCGAGAGTCAGTGCCTGCCGATCCCCGTAGGCCTCGATAAAAGCCCCTAAAAAGGCGTCAAGCGACCTCGGCCCGACGGCCAAGGCCTCGTCGATGGCGGTGTCAAACGCCGTGCTGGGCGTATCGCGAAGCTGCGTGCGAAGCCAATCGCCATAGGCGCTGCCGGCATACCGCCCCACGCGCGCCATCGGGGCGACGAGCGACGGGAGCAGGCTCAGCAGCGAGATCGCCACAAAAAGCCGCAGAAACCAGGTGGAGCGCGCCAGGCGCATACGGGAACGGACGTTGAGGGTTGGACGCGATTCTACTAGTAAATCGGCTCTTGTATGAACGGATGAAGTCCGGGTTTCCTCGGACGGGCTCTTCACAGTCGCTTCGTGGTGGAACGAGGCACGCCGGCCCTATCTTACGGGCGATTTCCTCGTCCACTTGCCCATCGCTTGTTGCCCCGTGCCCGATCCGACTCGCCAGACCCCTGAAGCCGTGTTAAAGGCCGTTTTCGGCTACGACAGCTTCCGCCCCCGGCAGGGCCCGATCGTGCACCGCGTCATCGCCGGCCACCATACCCTCCTCGTCATGCCCACCGGCGGCGGGAAGTCGCTCTGCTACCAGCTGCCGTCCCTCATCCGGCCGGGCACGGGCATCGTCGTTTCGCCGCTCATCGCGCTCATGCAGGACCAGGTGACGGCCCTCACCCAGCTGGGCGTCCGGGCCGCGTTCCTCAACTCCAGCCTCGACCTCGAGGCCCAGCGCGATGTCGCCCGCCGGGCGCTGGCCGGCGAGCTGGACCTCCTCTATGTCGCCCCCGAGCGCCTCATGACGGAGGGCTTCCTGAACCTCCTCGGGCGCCTCCAGATCGCGCTCCTCGCCATCGATGAGGCCCACTGCATCTCGCAATGGGGGCACGACTTCCGGCCCGAATATCTACAAATCGCCTCCCTACGCGAGCGTTTTCCGGACATCCCCTGCATCGCCGTAACCGCCACGGCCGACGAGCCCACCCAACGCGAGATCCTCGAACGCCTCCGCATCCCGCCCGAGGGCCTGGCCGTCACCGGGTTCGACCGCCCGAACATCCGCTACGCGGTCATCCCCAAGAAATCGCCGCGTCAGCAGCTGCTTACGTTTATCCAGCGGGAGCACCCGGGCGAGGCCGGCATCGTCTACTGTTTTTCGCGCAAAAGCGTCGAGGAAACCGCCGAGTGGCTCGTCGATCACGGCATCGAAGCCCTCCCCTACCACGCCGGCCTGGCCAGCGAGACGCGTGAAAAAAACCAGCGCCGGTTCATCCGGGAAGAAGGCCTGATCGTCGTCGCCACCATCGCGTTCGGGATGGGGATCGACAAGCCGAACGTCCGCTTCGTGGCCCATCTGGACGTCCCGCGCTCCCTCGAGGCCTACTACCAGGAGACCGGCCGCGCCGGCCGCGACGGCCTGCCGGCCGACGCCTGGATGACGTACAGCCTGGCGGACATCGTCACGATGCGCAAGATCCTGGAGGGCTCGGAGGCCGACGAAAAACAAAAATGGGTGGAGCAGCACAAGCTGAACCAGCTCTTCGGATACTGCGAAACCGTCACCTGCCGCCGGCAGGTGCTCCTCACCTACTTCGGCCAGCCGCTCGACGCGGCCTGCGGGAATTGCGACAATTGCACGACGCCCGTCGAACAGTGGGACGGCACCGTCGCCGCCCAGAAGGTGATGTCGTGTGTCGCTCGGACGGGGCAACGCTTCGGGGTCGGCCACCTGGTGGATGTGCTGCTCGGAAACGCGACCGATAAGGTGAGCCGCTTCGGGCACGACCAGCTGCCTACCTTCGCCGCCGGCAAGGAGCTCTCCGCCTCCGAATGGCAAGCCGTCATCCGCCAGCTCGTGGCCTCGAACTTCCTCCGGGTGGATATCACGGGATTTGGCGGCATACGCCTGACGGAAGGTTGCGGGCCGGTGCTCAAGGGGCAGACGCTTGTTTTCTTCCGCAAGGAAGCGAAGCCCGAGCCACGCGCCCGCCGGCGGCCCACCACGACGTTGGCCGCCTTCGAGGAATCCGTCCACGCCGCCCGCCCGGACGACAATCCCCTGTTCGACGCCCTCCGCCGGCTCCGCCTCGAC
>JAWXAX010000093.1 GCA_034439735.1 Rhodothermales bacterium
ACGTGCGGCGGGGCCGGACGTTCCACGGGCGGAGGCGTGCGGTCCACCACCGGGGCCGGGCGCGCTGGCGGAGGGGTCCGCTCGACCACGGGCGGAGCGGCCTGCTGGGCCGGTCGACCGTCGCCGGGGGAATGGGAATAGGGCGGCTCGTCCTCGTGTACGTCGTCCCGCGAATCGTACTCCTCCATCGATCTCATCGTCGGGCGCTCGAGCTTTCTTTTATCGGGCGCGGCGAGGCGGATGAACCCGATCGGGTCCTGGCCCTCGAAGCGGGCAAGAATTTCCAGTTCGGACATCAAGAATGCCCGCAGCCGGGCCATGATTTCGTCCCGCCGGCCGGCGATCTTGGAGACATCCGTCTTCAGCCGCTTATGCTCGTTAAACGCCTTGCCTCGGATTTCTTCCGCCTCGGCGCGGGCTTCTTTCAGGATGATCTGCGCTTCGCGCTGGGCGTTCTCGATCGTCCGGTGCGAGTTGTCGCGGGCGGTTTCGAGGGCCTCCTGCAGGGCCTCCTCGATCTTCCGGTAATGGATGAGCTTGGAGTCCATATCCCGGATGTTCTGTTCGAGCCGGCGGTTTTCATCCAACAGGCTCCCCCACTGATCGGCCACCATATCGAGAAAACCCTGAACCTCCTGAGGATCGATGCCTCGGAATGTCCGGGTGAACTCCTGTTTCTTAATGTCGAGCGGGGTTAATTTCATGTAGATGCCCAATTTTTCGGATGCCAGGGGAAAAGCGTGGTACGAAATCGCTACCCGGGTCAGCCTGAAGATACAACATTGTACGATTCAACGAAAAACAACGAATTCAGGTCCCCGATCAGGACCGGGGTCCGAAAAGAGCGCTTCCGATCCGGACATGCGTGGCTCCTTCTTCGATCGCCACCTCGAAGTCCCCGCTCATGCCCATCGACAACGCATTCATGCCGGCGAGATGGGAATAGTCGCTCCGAGCGCGATCGAACACCTCTCGCAACCTACGAAACTCCGGCCGAACGGATTCAGGATCGTCGGTCGGCGAGGCCAGCGTCATAAATCCGAGTACATCCAACGTCTGCAACCGCCTGAGGCCCTCGAGCAGTCCGGCCAGGGCGTCCGGGTCGGCGCCGAACTTGGAGGCCTCTCCCGAGACGTTGACCTGTACGAAACAGGGCATCCGGCGGCCGGCGGCCTGCGCCCGCGCGTCCAACTCCTCGGCCAGCTCCAGACGGTCGACGCTGTGTACAAAATCCGCGCAGGCCACGACGTCTCGGACTTTATTGCGCTGGATGTGTCCAATCATGTGCCAGAACACCCCGTCCCCCCCTGTGGCCCCCTGTATTTCGCGGACTTTTTGCGTCAGTTCCTGGACGCGATTTTCGCCAAAATGCTGTACACCGGCGGCCATCGCCTCTAGAACGACCGCGATCGGGTACGTCTTAGTAACCGCCACCAGCGTCACCGACGACCGCTCGCGCCCCGCACGTTCACAGGCGCGGACAATGTGCTGTTCGATCTCCTGCAAACGTGTAGTCAGGTGGCCGGGTACGCGTTCCATAACGGCGTTAAACGTTTTTACGTTGAACGTTAAAATACTACAGCTACGTAGAACGTGCGATCAAACGAAAAAACGTTCAACGATTAACGTTCAACCCCTTTACCGTTCCGCCCTCAGCACCTCCAGCGGCGGCCGCGCGTAGATGCCGCGGCTATTAAGCAGGCCGATGACGAGGGTGAGACCGGTGATGAGGAGGCCGATTAGCACGATCGGGCCGAGTGAGGGTACAAAGGGGGTGTCGAACACGAATAGGGCGAGCGCCGCGCTGCTGGCCAGGGCGAGAAGCATCCCCGTCGCGGTCGCAAAAAAGCCCAGGAACAGGTACTCGATGAGCATGATCCGGATGAGTTGTCGGCGGGACGCCCCCAGCGTCTTGAGCAACACACTCTCTTCGATGCGCTGGAACCGGCTTACCGTGACCGCCGCCACGAGTACGATCATCCCCGTACACAGGCTGAAGAGCGCCATGAACCGCAGCACAAACGCGATCCGCTCGTAGATCGTGTCGAAGATATTCAGCACCAGCGTCAGATCGATCGACGAAACGTTCGGGTACCCGTTAAACAACGCGGCGGTGAGCGAACCCGCTTCGACGTCGCCGGCCGTCCGGGTCAGCATCACAAAAAATTGCGGCGCCGCCTCAAGCACGCCTTCGGGGAAGATGACAAAAAAGTTGGTCTGAAACCGTTGCCAGTCCACCGACCGCAGGCTGGACACATACGTCGTGATCGGCAGCCCCTGCACGTCCCACACGAGGGTGTCGCCGAGGCCCACGTTCAACTCTCTGGCCAGATCCTGCTCGACGCTGATCGGCACGATCTCCGCGTCGGCGGCAACCGTGCCGATAAAGGCGCCGGCCTCCAGGGTCTCCGCATCGTTCATGGCCCCGCGGTAGGACGACCGGTACTCCCGCCGCAGCGCCCAGCCCCCACCCTGCCGCGTCGTGTCGCGCCGCATGGCCTCGACATCGTCGCCCTTTACCCGCGCGAGCCGCATGGTTACGATGGGCACCTCTTCGATGATTTCCAACCCCTGCTGCAGGACGATTTCGCGCACGCCGCCGATCTGCACCTTTTGAATGTCGAACAAGACGGTATTCGGCCGGCCCTCGCCGCCGGCGACCTGGATCTGCGCCATCAAGGTCTGCTGAGCCAGGTAGAGTGTCATGATGAGGAACGTGCCGAGTCCCAGCGCCAGCATCAACATCAGCGTCTGGTTGTTCGGCCGGTACAGATTTGAGAGGCCCTGGCGCCAGGGATACGACCAGCTCGCCGGCATCAGGCGCGGCGCGAAATGGATGATCCCCTTCGCTACCAGCGCCAGCATCCCGAAGACGATGGTGACGGCGGCGGCATACCCGAGGCCCACTTCCCACTCCGGCGCCTGGATGATCGACAGACCTGCCACGACCAGCGCGATAATGACATAAATGCCCCGGCGCAGCCAGACGCTGCCGGCCGAAGGCGTCGCCTCGTAGGACCGCCGCAGCGTCAACAGGGGCGACACCTCACGCACCGCCAGCAGGGGCAGCAGAGAGAACAACACCGCCACCCCGAGCCCGACGCCAAACCCGAGGGCGATGGCCGGCCAGGACAGGGTTACGGCAACCGCCACGGGCAGCACCTCCGCCAGCAACGTGGGCACCAGGTACTGGATGCCGACCCCGATCGTGCAACCGATGGCGGCGGCCAGTGCGCCCATGACGCCGGCCTGGACAAGGAAGATCAGGAATGTCGGCGTCGATCGGGCGCCGAGGCACCGCAGCACGGCCACGGTTTCGATCCGCTGGGTGATGTAGACGTGCACCGTGCTGGCGACTCCAACGCCGCCCAGCAGAAGCGCCACCAGACCGACGAGGCCGAGAAATCGGTAGAGGTTGCTGAGGCCTTCGTTCCAATCGTCCTTCACTTCGGCCACGGTATCTATTCCCACCCGCTCCTCGTCGAGATGGGGGCGAATCGACTCGACCGTCTGCTCCACATCCCGCCCGTCTTCGAACAGGAAATACACCTCGTAGTCGGCCCGGCTACCGCGCTGGAGCAGCAGCGTGTCCAGGCCGGCGGAGGAGATGAAGATACGCGGACTAAACAGCGCAAACGCGGCGGACTCGCGGGGGGTCTTGATGATTTCGCCGGCGATCGGATAGGACACATTTCCCACCTGCACAGTATCTCCCACACGTACCCCGAACTGCTCGAGCAGCGCCCCATCCAGCAACGCCGCGCCGTCGCGGTGATACGCGACCGCCGCCTCGGGTGGGTCCGTCTCGATGGCGCCGTAAAACGGATACCCCTCATCGATCGCGCGAACCGTGGCGAGCCGCGCCCCCTGAACACGAGGGAAAAACGCCATCGAGGCAAACGAGATGCGTCGCGCTTGCCGGCCCCCGAGGGAATCGATCAACGCCTCGGTGGCCTCGCTGAAGGGTCCGCCCCGCTCGAGGCTCATATCCGCCCCGAACAACGCCGACGCCTCGTTGTCTACCGCCCGCTCCAGGTTATCGCCAAACGAGCGAATGGCCACCAAGGCCGCCACCCCCAACACCATGGACGACACAAACAACAACAACCGCCGGCGGCTGCCGCGGCTGTCTCGTAAGGCCATCGTGAAGACCCATTTAAGCATTGAAAAGTGGAAAGTGAAAAGTGAAAAGTTGAAAACTACCTGAACCTATCGCCAAATCCCCATCCTTGATCGCTATTCGCTATTGGCTAATCGCCTCCTCTTTCTTCGTATCCGAAACCACGGCGCCGCCGCGGAGGCGGATGATGCGTTCGGTGCGGCTGGCGAGGTCGATGTCGTGGGTGACGAGCACGAGCGTGGTGCCGGCGCGGGCGTTGAGGTCGAATAAGAGCCCCTCGATGACGGCGCCGGTATCGGAGTCCAGGTTGCCCGTGGGTTCATCGGCGAAGAGGATGCGCGGCTGGTTGATGAAGGCGCGCGCGATGCCGACACGTTGCTGCTCGCCGCCGGAAAGCTGTTTCGGGTAGTGGTGCATGCGATCGGCGAGGCCGACCTGCGCCAGAAGATCTCGCGCGCGGCCCGCGGCCTGTCGGTCCCCCCGCAATTCCGCCGGCACCATCACATTTTCAAGCGCCGACAGCGTGGGGATGAGCTGAAACGACTGGAAGATGAACCCGACCTGTTCGTTGCGTACCGCGGCCCGTTCGTCTTCCGTGAGCCGGCCTATTTCGACGCCGCAGAGCCGGATCGTCCCCGTGGAAGGAGCGTCCAGGCCGGCGCACAGGCCGAGTAGGGTGGTTTTGCCACTCCCTGAAGGCCCGACGATGGCGCACGTGTCGCCTTCGTTGAGCGTGACGGAAATCTCTTTGAGGACCGTCAGCGGCCTCCCGCCGCTCTGGTAGGTCTTCGCGATGTCGATCAGTTCGAGGACAGGTGTCCCTTGCATAATACTCCTGGCTGAAACATGGTCCGTCAGACTGGGGTAAGGAAAGCGCCAGCACACCATGAGATCCCTGCCCATGAAAAAAAGTCGCGTTTTTCGGTTCTTCCTCCCCCTTCTCCTGCTCATTGCCGCATGTGGCGGCCGGGAGGAGGCCGCGCCGGCGCCGGCCGAGATCGCCACGCCGCCGGCAGGCCTGGCGCGACAGACCATCCTCGTCCTCGGCAACAGCATCGCCGCCGGCCTGGGCGTCGAACCGGAGGAGTCCTTCCCCGGGCGTTTGCAGCAGTTCATCGACTCCACCGGGCTCGCTTTCGAGGTCGTGAACGCGGGTGTGTCGGGCGAAACCACGGCCGGCGGGCTGGGCCGAATCGACTGGCTCTTGCGGCAACGCGTCGATGTGCTCATCATTGAACTCGGGGGCAACGACGGGCTGCGCGGCACCGTCCCGGAGGCGACCAAGGCGAACCTCGTGGCGATCATCGAGCGCACCCGCGACCGGTACCCGGAGGCGGACATCCTGCTCGCCGGCATGCAGATGCCGCCCAACCTCGGCCAGCTGTATACAGAACGCTTCCGGGAGATCTTCCCCGAGATCGCCGCCGAACATGACACCCACCTCGTCCCATTCCTGCTGGACCGCGTCGGTGGCGTGGCCAGCCTCAACCAGCCGGACGGCATCCATCCTACTCCCGAGGGGCATCACATCGTGGCCGAGACCGTCTGGCGCTATCTCGAACCGGTGCTGCGTGCGCGGATGTTATAGCAGGACTGGATTCCGCGACCGTTTCTTGCTACCTTGCCGGCGTCGCGCCCTCTTATCATCCGCTCCAATACGACCGGCTGGCCACGCCGGCGGCGAAATTGCTCGCCATTTACGCGCGGCAGGCTCCCTGTACGGAACGTCTTGGTAGTCAGCCATGTTGACGGTCGGAATCGATCACTTCTTCAGCCCGGTGCTTTCAGGCACAGCGCACTCATGAATATGCCAGGCGGCTGCCGCCTTTTTGCCGTCTTTGCACCGTCCCAGGTATCCATGGAGGATTGCTCGCGCGCCCAACTGTTATGAGCTCGAATCAGGACCCGTCATACGACAAGCGCCTTGAGCAGCTCGAACGGACCGTGGCCCATCTCGAGTACACGATTTCGCGGCTCCAGGAGCGGCTGACGAGCAGTAACGCCCCTGTTCCACCGCGCCGACCGGCGCACCACGAAGGTTCGGATCCGCGGCCCGGCACCAGCCGGCTATTGGCCGACGTCAAGCCCGCGCCGGCCTCGGAAACACCCGTCCCGGCTGAACGACCAGGTCGTGTGCGGCCCATGTATGCGCTCAACGCCGATCGGTGGATGAACCGGGTCGGGCTGGCTTTTGTCCTCTTCGGCATCGTGTTCGGCATCAAATATTTTCTCGACCAGGCCTGGTTCACCCCGCTCCTGCGCGTCCTCTCCGGCCTTTCGGCGGGCGCCTTGTTGACACTCGCCGGCTTCCACTGGCACCGGAAGCGCACCCGTCTCGCCCAGGTCCTACTCTGCGCCGGGGTGGCCATGCTCTACCTGACGGCATTCGCCGCCTATCAGCTGTATTTTATCGTCCCGTACCCGGTCGCCTATTTCGGCATGTTCGCCGTATCGGTCGGCGCCTTCCTGCTGTCCATCAAGCGGGACGACCCTGTGGTGTCGATCCTGGCCGTCTTCGGCGGCCTGGTCACGCCTTTCATCATGCACTCGCAGGGCGACAACCTGTTCGGCATCATCAGTTATACGTCGCTCATCCTCACGGGCGCGGCGGTCATTTACTGGTTCACCGGGTGGCGTAGCCTGTTGTTTCTGTCGGCGATCGGGGGCTGGATCGTCATTATCCTCTGCTACCTGAACGTCGGCCTCTACTTCGAATCGGTCGCGGCCGACCGCTGGTTGCTGCTATTTGGCGTGTTGCTGGGCTGGGTGTTGTTCTGGGCGATGCCGGTCGTCCGCGGCATCCTCCGAGCGCGGTATCCCGAGCGATACGCCGCGCCTCCGCCGGTGCGCGCCGTCGGCTACTTCTTCAACCATCCCGCCCTCCCCCTCTCCGTCGCGACGCCGCTGCTGACCTTTGTGTTCAGCATGCTGATCTGGGACCTGTCTGATAACCTGTGGGGCTGGATCGCGCTCGAAGCGGCAGCCATCTACGGCTTCCTCTATCTGTATATCCGCGGACGGGACCTCAACCACCTGGCGCAGATGCAGGGCTTCGCGGCGTCGGTGCTGCTGGTGATGGGTCTGTTTCTCCTCTTCAAGGAATACGCCCTGCTGGTGGCTCTCGCGTCGGCGGCGGCTGTGATGCGTCATGTGGCACGCCTCATGAAGGACCGGATCATGTCCTTCAACTCGCATGCGCTTTTCCTGGTAGTGATCTCCTGGCTGACCATGCGGCTGTTGAATGTGGATGTGGCCGGCACGCCCGTTATGAACCTGCCAGCCCTCTGCGAGCTGGCCGTGATCGTCCTCTGCGCTAGCATGGCGCCCATCCTGCGCCGATCCTGGATGTACCTCATCTACCTCTTCTGCGCCCACTTCCTGTTTCTGGGATGGGTCTATCGCGAGGTGGGCTCGATGTACGGGGGCGAGGCCCTGGTGACGGCGATCTGGACCGGCTACGGCATCATCCTGTTTGCATTTTCGTACTGGAACAGCGCCCTGCTGCTTCGCCGCGTCGGAATCGGGACACTCGGGCTCACCCTCTCCAAATTTTTTCTGTTCGATCTGGATACCGTCGACCCGCTGGTCCGCGTCATCCTCTTCCTCGGCTTCGGGATCTCGTTCCTGGGCCTGAGCTCCCTCCTGCCCCGGCTCATCGCCCGCAACGTGCGCATTTCACAGGCGCCGGCGGCCGACGCTACTGAAACTGAAGGCAAAAGGTAAAGGAGAAAAGGCAAAAGTGACTGGTATTTTTTAACGGATCATTGCCAGTTTTTCCTTTTACATTTTCCCCTTTACCTTTCCCGTCAATCCACCGCCTTCACCTCGTTGGTCAACTTCACGATTGAATCCTTCGCGTCGCCGAAGAGCAACTGCGCGTTGTCGTAGAAAAACAGCTCGTTTTCCACGCCGGAGTAGCCGGGGCGCATGCTCCGCTTGAGGATGACGACGTTGCGGGACTTGTCGACGTTCAGGATAGGCATGCCGTAGATCGGACTGGCCTTGTCGTGGCGCGCGGCGGGGTTTACGACGTCGTTCGCGCCGATGACCAGCGTTACATCCGTATTGTCGAACTCGCCGTTGATATCATCCATCTCGAACAACTTGTCGTACGGCACATTGGCCTCGGCGAGGAGCACGTTCATATGGCCCGGCATGCGGCCGGCCACGGGATGGATCGCGTATTTCACGGTGACGCCCTTGGACTGCAACACGTCCGCAAGCTCGCGCACCTGATGCTGTGCTTGCGCCACGGCCATGCCGTATCCCGGGACGATGATCACGTTCTGGGCATAGCTGAGCATGATCGCGACGTCCTCGGGCGTTGTGGATCGCACGGATTTGCCTTCGAAGTTGGACTTCGACTCGCCGGCGTCCGCCGTGTTGTCGCCGCCAAAACCGCCCAGCAAAACGTTGATCAGCGAGCGGTTCATCGCGTCGCACATGATCTTGGTGAGGATCAACCCCGAAGCGCCCACCAGCGCACCGCTTACGATGAGCGCCGTATTGTCCAGCACAAACCCCGTGGCGGATGCCGCGAGACCCGAGTACGAGTTCAGTAGTGCGATGACCACCGGCATGTCCGCCCCGCCGATCGGGATCACGAGAAGAATACCCAGCAGGAGCGAAGCCACGACGACGCCGGCCGCCGCCCACAGCAGCCAATCGGAATGCGCCGGAAACGCGCCGGCCTCGTACGCCGCGAGCACATGCCCCGCGATCACCACGGCGGCCAGCAGGAGCGTCAACACGCGCATCCCGGGGAAGGAGATGGGATTGCCGCTCACCTTCCCGCTCAACTTGCCCACGGCGACGAAGCTGCCTGAAAACGTCACAGTGCCGATGAGGATACTCAAGAAGATGGTGATGCCGATCGCGGCACTAAACGGGGCCTCCGGCGCGGCCACCGAAGCCGGCTCGGCCGCCCAGACGATGTAGCGCATGAGTTCGGCGCCGGCGACCAACGTCGACCCGATCCCTCCGAGCCCGTTCAGCGCGCCCACCATCTCGGGCATGGACGTCATCTCTACCCGCCGCGCCATCACCAAACCGATGCCCGCGCCGATCACAAGGCCAAGCAGCATCTCGACGGGCGTCAAAATATCCGCCACGAACAACGTCGCCAGCACCGCGATCAGCATCGCGATCGACGACAACCTGTTCCCCTGCCGCGCCGTCGATGGCGACTGGAGACGCTTCATGCCGACAATAAAGAGCGAGGCGGCAAGCAAGTAAGCAAGATCGATCAGGGTAGCGATCATGGCGAAACGGAGAATGCGGTGGGAACGGAAAGGGTTTAACGTTTAGAAACTGTTGAGATTTATGGTTGGCTCCTATCCGAGTGTATGCTTTGTGTCCAATTGTCGCATTTCCCTGGGGTCGTCATCCCCGCGAAAGCGGGGATCCATGCAAATCTGTCTGAATGGCTTGGATCCCCAATCAAGTTGGGGATGACGAGTAGAGAGCATTCGCAAAATCTCAACAGTTTCTTAAGGTTCGAAGTTCAAGGTTGGGCCAGCAAGATACCTTGAACCTTAAACCCCACACCTTAAGCCTTCTTCTTGAACATCTGCAGCATCCGATCCGTCACCAGGAAGCCGCCGACGACGTTGATCGTCGCGACGATGACGGCCGCGAAACCCAGCCATTTCGCGGCGGAGCCACCGACCATGCCGGCCGCCACCAGGGCGCCGACGATCGTGATGCCGCTGATGGCGTTGGTGCCGGACATGAGGGGCGTGTGCAGCGTCTGCGGGACTTTGCTTATCACCTCGAACCCGATGAAGGAGGCCAGCACGAAGATGATCAGATTCTCTAACATGGTTTTAACGGTTCAACGCGTGACAGAAAGGGTGATCAAGCAGCGAGCAGGCTCTTCACCCGCTCGTTGACGACTTCGCCGGCGTGGGTGACGCAGGCGCCTTTGATGATGTCGTCTCCAAAATCCAGCTGAAATGCCCCGTCCTTGTAGAAATCCAGGATCATGGCCATCAGCACGCGGGCGTACATCTGGCTGGCGTGCACGGGCATTTCGGCGGGCAGGTTGGTGGGGCCCATGATGGTGACGCCGTGTTTGACGATTGTCTGACCGGGTTCGGTGAAGGCGCAGTTCCCACCGTTCGCGGCGGCGAGATCAACCACGATGGATCCCGGACTCATCGCCTTCACGGCCTCCTCGGTGATGAGCAGCGGCGCGCGCCGGCCGGGGATGAGGGCCGTCGACACCACGACATCCGATGAGCCGATGTGCGGCACGAGCAACTCGGTCTGCCGGTGCGCCTTTTCCTCGGCGAGGGCCTTCGCGTACCCGCCGGCGTCCTGCGAGCCGGCCGTCTCCAGTTCGAGCTGGACGAACGTTGCTCCGAGGCTCTCGATCTCTTCGCGCACCGCGTCGCGCACGTCGTACCCCCACACCTTCGCGCCCAGTCGGCGGGCCGTAGCAATGGCCTGCAGGCCGGCGACGCCGGCGCCGAGGACGAGAACGTTGGCGGGTTTGACCGTGCCGGCGGCGGTGGTCAGCAGCGGGAAGAACTTGGGCAGCGCCTCGGCGGCTTTCAACACAGCCTTGTAGCCGGCAATCGAACTCATGGCCGAGAGCGCATCCATCTTCTGGGCCCGCGAAATACGGGGCACCAGCTCGGTGCTGAAGGCTGTGACTTTCTGCGCGGCGAGGCTGCGGGTGACCTGCGGAGCATCGAGCGGGCTCAGAAATCCAATGTAGATCGCCCCTTCGCGAAGCATCCCGACCTCGGCATCGGAGGGCGGGGCGACCTTCAGTACGAGGTCCGCCCCGAACGCATCGACCCGGGTGCCGATTCGGGCGCCGGCCGCCGTAAACGCCGCATCACCGTGGTACGAACCGGCCCCGGCGCCGGCCTCGACGATGATCTCCATGCCCTTTTTCACCAACCGCCCGACAACCTCGGGCACCAGGGCCACGCGCCGCTCATCTGTTGCAGTCTCCGCGGGAACGCCAATCGTAAATGCCATAACTCCAGTGGGGTTCAGTACATAGTCTCGAACGCCCGAAGAATACAGCGGCCGGAGTCAAAAAATGTAAGGAGATTCCTTAAAGATGGTTTAAGGTTCGGGGTTTAAGGTTTAAGGGACTCTTTTGACCTTGAACCTGAAGTTGGTTTAAGGTTCAGGGTTGAAGGCTCGAGGGAAGGTTCCGTCTCACCGCATTAAACCTCGAACCTTAACCCTTTAACCCATTCTTCCCCTCTCAAACCGGTCCATGAACGCCACCAGCGCATCCACCGAGGCTACGGGGCAGGCGTTGTAGATCGAGGCGCGCATGCCGCCGACGGAGCGATGACCCTTCAAGCCGAGCAGCCCTTCTTTTTCGGCGCTTTTGACGAACTCGTCCTCCAGCGCTTCATCGCGCAGGCGGAAACAGACGTTCATCTCGGAGCGGTCGGCCTGGTCCGCCGTGCCACGGTAGAAGTCGGTGGCGTCGATGCGGGCGTAGAGTTTACCGGCTTTTTCGGCGTTTCGCTTGTGGATGCCCGGAATACCTCCGAGGCCTTCGAGCCAGCGGAGGACTTTCTCGACCATATAGATCGCAAACACCGGCGGCGTATTGTAGAGGTCGGCCGCGTGGGTGCCGTAGTCGAGCATGACGGGCAGGTTCGGGTTGCGCTTCTGGAGGAAGGCGTCCTTCACGAGAACGACCGTGACGCCGGCCGGCCCGATGTTTTTCTGGGCGCCGGCATAGATGAGGCCGTAGCGATCGAGCGTCAGCGGCCGGCTCAGGAAGTCGCTGGAGGCATCACACACGAGCGGGACCCCAACATTCGGCTCCTCATGAAACTGGGTGCCGAAGATGGTATTGTTCGACGTGTAGTGGAGATACGCCGCCTTCGGATCGAGCTGCCAGGTCGACCGCGCCGGGATGTACGCGAAATTGCGGTCCTTGCTGCTCGCGACCTGTTTCGATGCGCCGACCAGCGCGCCCTGTTTGTACGCGTTCGAGGCCCAGGTACCGGTCACCAGGTAATCGGCGCTTCCGCCCGCCGGCAGGAAGTTCAGCGGTACCTGGTAAAACTGCATCGACGCCCCGCCCTGCAGGAAGAGAATGTGCCAGTCTTCCCCCAACCCCAGCAGCCGGCGCAGACTCGCCCGCGCCGAGGCCTCAATCGCCGCGTACTCCTTCGCGCGGTGGCTGATTTCCATGATCGACGAGCCAATGCCTTTGTACTCGGGCAGTTCGTCGCGGACTTCGAGCAGGACCGACTCGGGCAGCGTGCCGGGGCCAGCGGAGAAATTATGGAGGCGATGTGACATGGGGAGGAAAAAGGTAAAAGTGAAAAGGTAAAAGTAAAAAGTGAAGTGTGGTAGGGAGACTTGTCCTGAGGGACGCTGGCGAAGGCGACAGACTCGAAGGATTTCAGGTTAGCGGATACAAGAGCTACAGAGAAACCTGTAACCAGTAACCTGCCAACCTGTAATAGCGCCCGGCTAGCCGGGCGCTATAAGGCGATCACGTTTACCGCCAGGATATCCGGCAGCTGGCGGATGGTTTCCAGGGGCGGCTCGCTGGGGGAGCCGACGAAGCGGATGCGGGCGCAGGCGGCTTTCGCGCCGGAAAAGATCAGGTTCTCCATCTCCTGCACGTTCCAGCCGGCTTTGCGGACGACATCCAGCACATTGGCCAGCACACCCACTTTGTCGAGGTGGCGGACGGTGAGCAGGTGGGTTGCCGGCGACCGATCGGCCAGGTTCACGCAATTGGGGACGTCCCCATCGGCCGCATAGGCCTCGATGATACGGACGGCCTCCTCGGCGATGGCGTCCTGCGCCTGCTCGGTCGATGCACCGATGTGGTGGGCCAGATAGAGCCCCGGGTGGTTGGCGAGAGGGTGCGAGAAGGCGCCGTCCTTGCCGGCCGGTTCGCCCTCGAACACATCCAGCGCCGCACGGATGCCGTGATGGTCCATGGCCCAGGCAAGGGCCTCTTCATCCACCACCGCGCTTCGGGTCGTGTTGATAAAAAAGGCACCCGGCTTCATGGTCTCAAAAAAGACCCGGTTGGCGAGGTGCCGCGTATCCGCCGTCGCCGCCACGTGAAGGCTGACGACATCGGCCAGCGCCGCCACATCCAGCGGGCTCATGCACCGCGTCACCCCGTAGGCCTCGGCTGCCTCCTCCGTGAGCGAACGGCTCCAGGCGACGACGTGCATCCCCATCGCCACGGCGATGGCAGCCACACGCTGACCGATATTCCCCATCCCGATCAGCCCCAGCGTCCGCCCCTTTAACCCGCGTGCTTCGCCATAACGGCCTTTATTCCAGGTGCCGGCGCGGGCATCGGCGACGTTGTCCGGCAGCCGGCGATCCAGCGCCAGCATGAGTCCGATGGCCAGTTCAGCCACCGCGTCCGCGTTTTTACCCGGGCAGTTGGCGACAAAGATGCCCCGTTCCGAGGCCGCGTTGACGTCGATCGTGTCAAACCCTGCGCCGGCGCGCACGATGAGTTCGAGATGCGGATTGGCCTCCATCGCCGCCGCCGACACCTTCGTCGAGCGGACGACCAGCACCGTCGGCTGCTTCGCGCCGATTGCCGCGATCAGCGCATCGCCCTTGAGAGAGGCCGCGATGTGGACCGTATGGCCGGCCCGTTCAAGCCGCTCCGTACAGGATGCCGGGAGCGTATCGGCGAGCATGATAGTCATATGATTCCAGCATGTAGGGACACGATACATCGTGTCCGGATACAGGCATTGCGCTACATCATTTAAAACGAATGCACCAGCAGCCCGCTCCGCAGCTTGGGCTCGAACCAGGTCGACTTGGGCGGCATAAGCAGGCCGGCGTCCGACACCGCGAGCAGCTCGGCGACGCTCGTCGGGTACATCGAAAACGCCAGCGCGGCCTTACCCGTATCCACCAACCGCTCCAGCTCCGCCGCGCCGCGGATGCCGCCGACGAAGTACATGTTCGGGTCCGTGCGCGGATCGCCAATGCCCAGGATCGGCTCCAGGATGTGCTCGGCGAGCCGGGCGACATCCAGCGTATCGGCCACAGTAGCGCGCGTGCTTACCGGCAGCGTCGCCTCGTGCCACGAGCTGGCCAGGTAAACGCAGATATCACCCGGGTGCCGGGGGGTATTTCCGCGCGCCGGGCGCAGCGGCATGGCCGCGGCGAGTTTTTCGAGGAACGCCGGCGGCGTCATGCCGAGGCGGTAGACGATGCGATTATACGGCAGGATGGCCATCTCCCCCATTGGAAAGAGGACCGCCGGGAAATAATAGTGTTCATCGGTCGTAGCGCCGCCCGAGGCCTCCACCTCGGCCGCGGCAAGGCTGGCGGCCTTGCATCGGTGGTGGCCATCGGCCACGTAGAGGTTGGGGATGTGTGCGAAGGCCTCGACCATCGCGTCGGTATCACTCACGCGCCAGATGGTATGGCGGATGCCGTCCGGCGCTGTGAAGTCGTACAGCGGCGTGCCGGCCATGGCGCGCTGGATGCCGGCGGCCACCGCGGGCGAGTCCCGGAAGGTGAGCATCACCGGTTCGGCGTGGGCGCGTTGCGCGAGGATGTGGCGGGTGCGGTCGGCTTCTTTGTCTGGCCGCGTTTTTTCGTGTTTGAGGATCGTGTCGTCGTCGTAGTCGGCCACCGAGACACAGCCATAGACCCCCGTTTGCGAGCGGCCGTTCATGATGAGCCGGTAGACATACAGCGACGGCTCCGCTTCCTGGATGGCCGCGTCGCTGGCGGAGTAGGCAGCGAGATTGGCGGCGCCCAGGGTATACACCGCGTCATCGTGTTCATCGGTCCCGACCGGGAGGTCTATTTCCGGGCGGATGATATGGAGGAAGCTATGCGGGTTGCCGTCGGCGAGGGCGCGGGCTTCTTCCGTGTTGATGACGTCGTACGGCACCGAGGCGACCCGTTCGGCGAGGTCGGGGCGGGGGCGGAGGGCACGAAAGGGATGGAGGATGGCCATAGGCGGATCGGGGGTGATTTTCGTGCGCGACACACCTATGTAGGGATCACGATACCTCGTGTCCCCATTGTCGAAAGGCATCGCGTCACGTTAAGTCGTTTTTCGAGAAGGAAAGTACGACTCGGGCGCCGGCCGGAAGCGTCTTAATCAAAAAGCCACCCGAACCAGACCTTAAATTCACGGCACTTATCCTTGCCCTCGGCGTGTTAAAGCCTTATACTGAGCATCTAACATCGCGGGGTGGAGCAGCTGGTAGCTCACCGGGCTCATAACCCGGAGGCCGCAGGTTCGAATCCTGCCCCCGCTACGAAAGAGAACGCCGCAGGTCCTGAAAAGGGTCTGCGGCGTTTGGTTTTGGAGTAGATGTGAGGCCTAGCGATTCTCAGCCCGGTCCCGAGTCTGCTTCATCAGGTGGAAGTTTGTGCTTTTTCATCACCTGCGACGGCAACAGACCATACCGCTTCTGGAAGAGACGCCCAAAATGCCTCGGATCACGGAATCCCGCCTTGTACGCCACCTCGGACACATTGCCGGCCTGCTGTTCTAGCAGCTGCCGAGCGCGTTCCAAGCGCCGCTCCAGGATATAGCCGTGCGCTGTGCTGTCTGTCAGTTCATTGATCCGCCGCTGCAACTGCCGGCGGCCAAGACCCACCTCCTCGGACAGGCGCTCGACACCAAAGTTTTCATTCGAAAGCTGGGCTTCTACGATAGCGTCCACGCGCTGCAAGAACGCCGCGTCGGCCGATGTCACCGTGATCTGCGTCGGCTTCAGCACGACCTCCTGCCGGTATTTGCCGCGTAGCAGCCGGCGCCCGTAGATGAGGTTCTCCGTCCGCGCCAGCAGCTCCCGCGCACTGAACGGTTTGTACAGGTAGTCGTCCGCGCCGGCGGCGAGCCCTTCGATCTTGTCCTCTTCCGCCGCCTTCGCCGTCAGCAGCACCACCGGGATGTCCTGCGTCCGGCGGTCCTTCCGCAGCGCCGCGCAGAGCCCATACCCGTCCAGCCTGGGCATCATCACATCGCTGATCACGAGGTCCGGCAGCGCGGACAGGGCCAGCGCCAGGCCGGCCTCGCCGTCTTCGGCTTCGAGGATGCGGTAGGCCAGCAAGTGGCTCTTCAGGTAGGCGCGGACGTCGGCGTTGTCCTCGACGAGGAGGATGGTGGGGATGGGCTGTGCCGATGAGGCGTGCGCCG
>JAWXAX010000094.1 GCA_034439735.1 Rhodothermales bacterium
CGGCGCACGCCTCATCGGCACAGCCCATCCCCACCATCCTCCTCGTCGAGGACAACGCCGACGTCCGCGCCTACCTGAAGAGCCACTTGCTGGCCTACCACATCCTCGAAGCCGAAGACGGCGAGGCCGGCCTGGCGCTCGCGCTCACAGAAATCCCCGACCTGGTGATCAGCGACGTGATGATGCCCAGGCTGGACGGCTACGGGCTCTGCGCGGCGCTTCGGAAGGATCGCCGGACGCAGGACATCCCGGTGGTGCTGCTGACGGCGAAGGCGGCGGAGGAGGACAAGATCGAAGGGCTCGCCGCCGTCGCGGACGACTACCTGTACAAACCGTTCAGCGCGCGGGAGCTGCTGGCGCGGACGGAGAACCTGATCCACCGAAATCAGTCGCTGAAGAAGCAGTACCGCCAGGAGGTCGTGCTGAAACCGACGCAGATCACGGTGACATCGGCCGACGCGGCGTGGCTGGAGAAGGTGCGCGCGGTCGTGGAGGCGCAGATGGGAGAGAGCCAGTTCGGGGTGGAGCAGTTGGCCGAGGAGGTGGGTCTGGGCCGGCGCCAGCTGCAGCGCCGGATACATGAGCTGACGGGCGGGACGGCGCACGGGTACATCCAGGAGAGCCGGCTGGAGCGGGCGCGGCAGCTGCTGGAGCAAAAAGCCGGCAACGTGTCCGAGGTGGCGTACCGGGTGGGATTCCGGGACCCGAGGCATTTTGCCAGGCTGTTCCAGCAGCGCTTCGGGAAGCCGCCGTCGCGGTGGGGGGGAGCCGTTTAGAGGGATTTGATCCCGTATTATGGTGCGGGCCCCGCCCGGTCTTTCCTATCACACCGATTCAGCGACGGCCGCACAATGGCACGCCGATTGGATGAGCATTTCGTAACAATCTCGTTTCAATTCATTTCGGAACGGCCAGAACGACGCCGGCTTGAGCATGCCGGGGCGTCTCCGCGGCACATCGCAGGAACCGGTGAATACACGACCAATTACCCCGGCAACGCTGAAAACGAGCGTAATTGCAGCGCCTCCGCTGGCCCGCAAGGCCGATCTGTCGGTCAACTTCGAGGAGAACCGCAAAATCATCCGGTACCTTGAAGAGGCCGGCTTGAGCACGCTGCTTTATAGCGCCAACGCCAATTTTTACCACGTCGGACTCGGCGAATATGCCAGCATTCTCGAGTTTCTAGAGGAAACTGTTGCCGCCAACACATTGGTGCTTCCGGCCATCGGGCCGGCGTTTGGGACGATGATCGCCCAGGCGCGCATGCTTCGGAAAACCCGTTTCCCGGCGGCTATGCTCCTGCCGGCAAACTTCGCCGCCAACTCGGAAGGGATCGAACGGGGGATCCGCCGGCTCATCGACGAACTGGGCAAGCCGGTCATCATCGAACTCAACCAGCCGGATGCGATGGAGGTGGCGGATGTCCACCGCCTCGTGCGAGATGGACTTGTCGCCGCCGTCATCTACTCGGTCCGAACCAACGAGCCGGCCGAGGATCCGTACCTCACTCGGCTCACCGATCGCATCGACCCGCTGACCTTTATCAGCGGCAGCGGCGAGTATGCCGCCATCACCCATATGCGCGACTTCGGGATGGGCACGTTCGTATCGAGCTGTGTCTGTGTCGCCCCCCGCCTCGCCCGCAAAATGCACCGTGCCATCCAGGATCGCGACTTCGATATCGCCGGGAACGTCCGCGAACTGTTCCTGCCCCTCGACCGGCTCATGCAACGCTACCACCCCGTGCGTGTCGTCCATGAATCCGTGCACCTCGCCCGTATCGCAGACTCCGGCGCTCTCCTCCCGTTCCTCAGCAACCTCGAACGCGACCAACAGCGCGGCGTCCTCAACAGCGTCCAGCAATTGATGGTGGACAACGTGAACTTCGGCGTCTGATCACGTTAACGCGTTGAACGAGCACGCATCCGATGCGTGGCCACGTTTTTCGTTTTTCGTTTTCCTTTTTCCTTTCCCCTTTTTCCTTCCCCCCGGCCTTATCTTCGAGCGCAACACTTAATCCTTGCGTTCATGCTGCTGTACAAAACACCCATCGGCGCCGTCGTGCATCATGCGACCGGTTGGCGCCACGTCTCGGAACTGAGCTGGGACGAACTGCTTCGCCGCGAAGATCTTCCGGCCTTCCTTAACCGCATCGTCGCGGACGCGCCGGCGACCGAGCCGGGCGACTTACGCGACATCCTCGCGCCGATCGGGCGGCAGGAGGTTTGGGCCGCCGGCGTCACGTATTTCCGAAGCCGGACGGCGCGGATGGAGGAAGCGAGCGAGGCCGGGGGCAGCAGCTTTTACGACCGCGTCTACCACGCCGATCGGCCAGAGCTGTTCATGAAGGCCACCGCGCATCGCGTAGTCGGGCATGCCGGCGTCTTGCGCTTACGCAAGGATTCCCGATGGATGGTGCCCGAACCCGAACTCACGCTGTTGATCAGCCCGGGCGGCAAGATCAACGGCTACACGATCGGCAACGACATGAGCTGCCGCGATATTGAAGGCGAGAACCCTCTGTATCTTCCCCAGGCCAAGACATTCGACCAGTGCGCCGGCCTGGGTCCGGGCATCTTCATCACATCCGATCCGCTCGACAGCACGACCGCCATCCGACTCCAGATTTACCGCGCGGGCCGGCTTCTGTTCGAGGAAAATACGGCGCTGTCTCAGATGCGAAAAACGCCTCCGCAGCTTGTCGAATACCTCTATCGCGAAGCCAGCTTCCCAGACGGCTGTTTCCTGATGACCGGCACGGGCATCGTTCCGCCCGACACGTTTACCCTCCAGAACGGCGATGCGGTTCATATCACGATCGACCCCATCGGGACGCTCATCAATACCGTGGCTTCGTTCTGAATCGGCCCGATTTGCCCGTGGGAGCACGCTTTTGGGATCGTCAGGAATAAACTCGATATTGCGTTCCTTCGCACGATTCGTCCTGTCCAAGAACGCCAGTCTATCGCATGGAAATCCACGGAAAGCACCTGCTGGGAGGGGTGCCGGAAGCTGAAAGCCCTCGCTTGTTTTACGCCATAAACCCGGCTACCGGGCAGCCGCTCGAGCCCGGCTTCCACGAGGCGCTGCCGGAGGAAGTCGACCACGCCCTCCATCTGGCCGACGGCGCGTTCCCGGCGCTGCGTGCACTCACGCCGGCTCAACGCGCCGCCCTCCTTCGCGCCATCGCCGAGGAGATCATGGCTCTGGGCGATCTGCTCTTGGATCGCGCTCATGCCGAAACCGGGCTCCCGATGGCCCGGCTCCAGGGGGAGCGAACCCGCACCATCAACCAGACGCATCTGTTTGCCGATTTAATCGAGGAGGGCTCGTGGGCCCAGCCGCGTATCGATCGAGGCGACCCCTCACGTCAACCCCTCCCGAAACCGGACGTCCGTAGCATGCTGATGCCGATCGGGCCGATCGCGGTCTTTGGCGCAAGTAATTTCCCACTGGCGATCGGCGTCGCCGGCACGGACACGATCTCCGCTCTGGGCGCCGGGTGCCCGGTGGTGGCCAAGGCGCATCCGGCCCATCCTGGCACCAGCGTGTTGCTGGGGCACGCGATCCAACAGGCCATCGAGCGCTCCGGCGCGCCGGCCGGCAGTTTTTCGATGCTCCAGGGCGCCGGTCACGCGATGGGCATCGCGATGGTTCAACATCCCCTCACCCGTGCGGTCGCCTTTA
>JAWXAX010000095.1 GCA_034439735.1 Rhodothermales bacterium
CTGTCTTCCTGCAGCCTCCATAAGGCCCGGCTGCATGCGATCAGCCGCCTATGGATCCCCAATCAAGTTGGGAGCCTGCCCCCGGCTTTGACCGGGGGACGACGAGGAAAGGGGGAATGCCAGTCAGATTAATTCATTTGATACGGCCTCAACTCCTGATTCGCATGATTTTGTCCTTTAACCTGCAACCTGTACCCTGCAACCTTTAATCTGAATCCTGTAACCCCTACCGCTCCACCCGCCCGGAGCCGGAGCCTTTCGCGAGTTTGCGGACTTCATCGATGCTGACGAGGTTGAAGTCGCCGGGGATGGTTTGCTTGAGGCACGACGCGGCGACGGCGAATTCGAGCGCCTGGCGGGTGTCTTTTTCGGTGAGCAGTCCGTAGATCAACCCACTGGCGAAGCTGTCGCCCCCCCCGACGCGGTCGACGATCTGGATGTCGTATCGTTTCGAGCGCTGGGGGGTCTGACAATCCCGATCATCGAGCATAAGGGCACTCCAGCCGTTGCGGGACGCGGAGTGGCTCTCGCGGAGGGTGATCGCGACCGTTTTAAAGCCGTACGTCGACTTCAGGGTCTTCGCCACCCGTTCGTAGCCGGCCTCGTCGATCGCGCCGGCCTCGACGTCCGTATGGCCGGCCTTGAGCCCCAGGCTCAGCTCCGCATCTTCCTCATTGGCTATGCACACGTCAACGTATGCCATAAGCGGCACCATCACGGCTTGCGCCTCGGCGGGTGTCCACAACTTGGCGCGGAAGTTCAGGTCGCAACTGACCGTGGCGCCGGCCGCCCGCGCCGCCTTACAGGCCACCACGAGGCTCTCCTGAGCCTTCACACCCAGCGCCGGCGTGATGCCCGTCCAGTGAAACCAACGCGCGCCCTCGAACACGCGCCCCCAGTCCACTTCGGCCGCGTCCATCTCGCTCACCGCGGAGTGGGCCCGGTCGTAAATGACTTTTGATGACCGCTGGCTTGCGCCGGTCTCCAGGTAATAAAGCCCGATCCGCTCGCCGCCGCGGACGATATAATCGTCCTTCACCCCGAACCGGCGCAGGTGATTGACCGCCGCCTGTCCGATCTCGTGTTTCGGCAGTTTGGTGACGTAGAAGCTTTCGAGTCCGAAGCCGGCCAGCGCCGCGGACACGTTGGCTTCTCCCCCACCGTACACGACCTCGAAGCGATCACTCTGGACAAATCGTGTGAATCCCGGGGTAGTGAGGCGGAGCATGATCTCTCCGAACGAAACAACTTTCATAGAAATTCAAAAGGCAAAGTGAAAAATGCAAAATGGGGCTCTACTGTCGAGAAATTGCCCTTTGTTATTCGTTTAATCGCTAATCGCTAATCATGCGAATCAGGAGTTGAAATACGGCGCATACTGGCTTCCGCCGCACGCTCCAGGGTCGTCTTCCCCAACTTGATTGGGGATCCATGGAAGCATGAAAATGCAGCATATGCGTCATAAAGGGCGATAGTAGCACGCCCGTAGTACCCGAAACGCAGCTTGAATAGGTTGGTGCTCCTGTTTTCCTTCAGCCCCCTTGATGCCCGGCTACATGCGATCAGCCGCCTATGGATCCCCAATCGAGTTGGGGAAGACGAAGAATGGGGGGATTGCCAGTTAGATTCATTCATTTGATACGGCCTCAACTCCTGATTCGCATTAATCGCTAATCGTTAGTCGCTAATCGCTAATCGCTAGTCGCTGATCGGCTCGCCGCGATGGTGTCCAGCAGGATACGGGCGTTTTCGGTGAGTACCGAATACCGGCCCTCGGCGATAGCTTTGCTGTCCAGGAGGGCGCTGCCGATTCCGACGGCGCAGGCGCCGGCCTTGAGCCAGTCGCCGGCATTGGTCAGCGTCACACCACCCGTTGGCATCATCTGGAGGTGCGGCATCGGGGCCTTGACGGCCTTAAAAAAGGGCATCCCGAGGATATCCGCCGGAAACACCTTGACGACATCGGCGCCGGCCTCGTGCGCGGCGAGGATCTCGGTGGGGGTGAAACAGCCCGGCATGACCGGCAGGTCGTAGCGATGGGCCGTCTCGACGATCTCCGGCTTAAACACGGGGCAGACGACGTATCGGGCGCCGGCGTTGATCGCCATCCTCGCCGTCATGGCATCCAGCACGGAGCCGACACCCAGCACGATCTCGTCCCCCAGACTGCGGGCCGTGGCTTCGATGATTTCGAGCGCACGCGGCACGGTCATCGTGACCTCGATGGCGGACATGCCGCCTTTGCGCAGGGCGTCGATGATGTGTTTCAGCTTGTCCGGATTATCGGCCCGGATGACGGCGACGGCGCCGTCGGCGACGATGCGTTGAACAATTGAAGATCTCGACATGAGGAAGGCAAAAGTGAAAAGTGAAAAGTGCAAAGTGTGGAGTTCAGGTGGGGTGTGAAGGGGGGGCGAGTATTTGCAGGGCTGGCGCGCAGCCGATCTCTTCTATGCTGGACAAGTAGCCGGTGACGGTCCGGGAGAATCCCTCGAATTGATTGAGATCGAGGTCCCAGAACGCCTCATGGCCGGCCGCTTGCCTGACGAGCGTCTCTACATCGGGTGCATCGCGCCAGAGAGCGTGGAAAAAAGCGGCCTGGTCGTCGTTGATCGGGTACTCGACGCCGTTCATCTCACCAAAATACTTCCCGTCGCGAACGGACGTGGCGCGCATGAACCGGAGGTAGGCGGCAAACCCGAAAGCGATACGCCGGGGCGGCCGGCCGAATTTCGCGTAATATCGCTGGATCGACGGCACGAGGCGCATTCGCCACTTGGACGTCGACTGAAACGTGATGTCGATTAGCCGGTGGCGCAGATACGGATTGCTGAACCGATCGATCACATCGCGAGCGAACGCCTCGGCCTCCGGCACATCGAGGCTCGGGACGATCTCTTCCTGGATGACGCCCTCGACGAACGCGCGCAGCGCCGGGTCGTCCATCATTTCGATGACGGTAGTCCGCCCGGCCAGAAACGCCACCGGCACACTTACCGAGTGGCCCCCGTTTAGAATCCGAACCTTGCGTTCGCGATAGGGCGTGATGTCATCCGTGAGCACCACGCCGGGGTCGGCCCCGGCGAAGCCGAGGCGGGGACGCACGTCGGCAGGCGCCTGGATGGCCCACTGGCGATAGACTTCAGCGCTGGTCAGCAGGGCATCCCGGTAGCCGAGACGCGTTTCGAGGGCAGCGAGATCGTCACCACGCGGGACCCCGGGGGCAATGCGGTCGACGAGCGTATCACAAAACGGCACGGCGTGTTCGACCCAGCCGGCAAATTGCTCCCCCAGCCCCCACTCCGCCGCCAGGCGAAGCACGATGCCTTTCAGGGTGCCCCCGTTGCGCTCGATCAATTCACAGGGCAGGACGACGACGCCCTGGGCTGGATCGAAATCGAATGCACGCGCCCGCTCAAACAGAAAGGCCGTGAGCTTACCCGGAAAGGAGCGCGGCGCGGCGGGCCCGGGTCGGTCGTCGGGGTCGTACGCGATCCCCACCTCGGTCGTATTGGAGATCACCAACTCGATGGCCGGGTTGTGCGCGCAGGCGAGCACGGCCGGCCAGTCTTCCGCGGCCGAGAGCGCCCGGCTCACCGATGCGATGACAGTAAAGGATTCCGCCGGCACGCCGTTCTCTAGCCCCTGGAGGCGAAGCGTGTAGAGCCCCCCCTGCTCGGCCAGCGTGTCCGTCCGCCCGCTGCCCGTGGAGCCCACCATCACGACGCGACCGCCAAAGACGCCGGCCCGGTTGGCGGTGTCGATGAAGGCATCCGCGAAAGCCCGCAGAAAACTCCCCGTCCCAAATTGGACGACTTTCTCGGGAAGATCGAGTAGCGAGGGCTCGGGAAGGGGATGCACCGAGCGTGAACGAAAGGCCGTATCGGCCAGCAGCGAGGGACTCAGCGCAGGCAATGTCATCATCAAAATCCAAACACCCCCGGCAGCCACAGGCTGATGGCCGGGATATAGGTTACGAGAAACAGCGCGACCAGCATGGCGATGAACAAGGGCAGGAGCGGCCGGATGACGCGCGCGATGGTCGTCTGCGCCACGCCGACGCCCACGAATAACACGCTCCCCACGGGCGGCGTGCAGAGGCCGATGCAGAGGTTGAGCACCATGATGATCCCGAAGTGGATGGGGTCGATCCCCAGTTCCGTGGCGACGGGAAGAAAGATGGGGGTGAAGATGAGGACCGCCGGCGTCATGTCCATGAAGGTCCCAACGGCCAGGAGGATCAGGTTGATGATGAGGAGGATGAGGATCTTATTGTCCGTCAGCCCGATCAATGCGGCGGTGACGTTCTGGGGGATATTCTCAAAGGCCATGATCCACGACATCCCGATGGACGTCCCGATCAGCAGCATGACGATCCCGGTAGTCGCGGCGCTGTCGACGAAGATTTTCGGCAGGTCGACCCAACCGATTTCCCGGTAAACGAACCCAAGCACCAGCGCATAGAGAACAGCCACCGCCGCCGCCTCGGTGGCCGTAAACACCCCGCCGATGATGCCGCCAATGACGATGATGATCAGCAACAGACTGGGGATCGCCTCCAGGAGCCGGCGTCCGATCTCACCCAGGCTACTGCGCCCCGAGATGGGGTAGCGCTTACGGACCGCGATCACCCCGGTGACCACCATCAAACTCAGACCGACGAGCAAGCCGGGCAGATAGCCCGCGAGGAAAAGCGCCGCGATGGACACTCCCCCACTCGCCAGCGAGTACACGATCAACACGTTGCTCGGCGGAATGAGCATCCCCGTCGTGGCGGCCGTGATGTTGACCGCCGCGCCAAATTCGCGGTCGTAGCCCTCCTCCTGCATCCTCGGACCCAGCACGCCGCCAATCGCGGACACAGCGGCCACGGCCGAGCCCGAAATGGCGCCAAACAGCATGGCGGCGACGATATTGACGTGGGCGAGGCCGCCAGGTAGGGTACCCAGAAGCGACTTGGCGAAATCGATCAGCCGGCGCGCCAGGCCGCCCCGGTTCATGAGCTGGCCGGCGAGGATAAAAAACGGGATGGCCAGCAGCGCGAAGCTGTTGAGACCGGTGGCCATCCGCTGCGCCATGGTAGTGAACGAGGGATCCACCTGGATGGCCAGCAGCATCGTGGCGACCGTCGACAGCCCGATGGCGAACGCGATGGGCACACCGAGCCCGAGCAGCACCACGAAGCTAAGGACGAGCACCAGCACTTCTATCCAATCCATGAGGCGAACCGTTTCAGTCGACGTCCAGCAACGTGCCCTCCCCTGGCGCATCCGCAGACAGCGGTGGCCGGCCGGAAAGCGCCCTCCAGGCATTACCCAACGCAATCGTGGTGTAAAACGCAATCAACAACCCGCTCAGAGGCAATACGATATAGATATACCCCAGCGGCATCCGCAGCGCCGCCGCCGTCTGACCCAGGTACAGCGTCACCCAGACCAACCGCGACCCGCCATACACCATCACCAACACCACAAAAATCAGCACAAGGCCATGAATCAGGATCTCCAGATACTGCCGCCGATTCCCCGAGAGGCGGCCTGGTAGAACATCCACGGCGAGGTGCATATGCCGGCCCGAGGCATAGGCCGCGCCGAGCAGCCCTACCCAGATCAGCAGAAACCGGGCAAGCTCCTCCGTAAACGAACTGGGCGCCCCGAGCACATACCGCGAGAACACCTGCCACAACACATCCACCACCAGCAGCCCCATCAGTACGACGAGCAAGCCGGCGAGGGCGCGATCGATGGCGGTTTTGAGTGCGTGCATACTCTGCTCAAGGCGTCTGTTGAATGCGCTGAATCAAATCGTACAGCACCGGATCGGCGCGGAAGGATTCGTAGACCGACTGCACCGAAGCGACGAAGGGCGCTTTGTCGGGGCGAACGATTTCGACACCGTTATTCGCAAGCTCCTCGAGCGCCGCATCGCTGGCGACCTGCCAGAGTTGTTTCTGGTACTGAACGGACTCGTCCGCGGCCTCCTGCAACCAGGCCTGCTCCTGCGGCGTGAGCGTTTCCCAGACGATGGTGCTGATCAGCAGCACATCCGGTATGGTGGTGTGCTCGTCGAGGGAGTAATACTTGCATACCTCGTAGTGTCGGGCCGTGAGGAACGAAGGCGGGTTATTCTCGGCGCCGTCTACGACGCCCTGCTGCAGCGCCGTGTAGAGCTCCCCCCAGGAAATCGGCGTGGCCGAGCCGCCCATGGCCTGGAGCATGTCGACCTGCGTCTTGCTCTCGAGCGTGCGGATCTTTAGCCCGACGAGGTCCGTCGGCGAATGAATCGGGGCTGATTTGGTGTAGAAGCTCCGGCTGCCGGCGTCGTAATAGGCGAGTCCGCGCAGCCAGTAGGCCTGGCCGGCCAGGAGCAATTCGGTGCCGATCTCCCCTTCAAGCACCCGAAAATGATGGTCCCGGTCCCGAAACAGGTACGGGACGCTGAAGGCCTTGTACTGGGGCGCAAAGCTCTCGAGGACCGCGGCGGTCACCTTCGTCATCCCGAGGCTGCCCAGTTGAAGCAGCTCCAGCAACTCGCGCTCGGTGCCCAGTTGCTGGCTGGGGTAGATATCGATCCGCATCCGGCCGGCCGACTTCTCCGTCACTTTCTCGGCCATGAAGGTCATCCCCTGATGGACGGGGTGCGAGGGATCCAGCCCGTGCCCGAGTTTCACCACCGTCACATCGCTCTTTAATCCGCACCCCATCCCTCCCCCCAGGACCAGGCATACGAAAAGCCAGCCAAGAATAGAAAAGCGCTTCATGGGGGATGGAGACAGATGGGACGGACGGTGGAGTTTAGGCGCTGGCCCGGAGGGAGTCAAGGCGGAAGGGTTTAAGGCGGAAGGGTTTAAGGTTCAAGGTTCGGGGTTTAGAGACTGTTGGGATTTCCACAACCCAAGGCACAGTCATCCCCCGGTCAAAGCCGGGGGATGACTTGCTCCTTCTGCGATAGACAAATCTCAACGGTTTCTTAAGGAGCTTCGGCCTTCATATACAAATGCCTTGAACCTTAAACCTCGAACCTTGAACCTACAGCTTGTACGTCTCCTTCGCCAGGTCGTACGCCAGGGCTCGGGCGATGGGGCGGGCGTCGACGAGGTCGATGACATGGCGGGCGACGAGGTCCGCGAGGAAGTTGGCGTCGACGCGCCGGCTGAGGTCGTGCCGCGCGGGGATGGAGGCAAAGGCGCGGGTGTCGTCGTTGAAACCAGCGGTATTATAAAAGCCGGCGGTTTCGGTGACGAGTTGGCGGTAGCGCGTCATGCCTTCGATGCTGTCGTAGAACCACCACGCCGGCCCGAGGCGCAGGGCCGGATAGTAGCCGGCGAGGGGCGCCAGCTCGCGCGAGTAGGTCGTCTCATCCAGCGTAAACAGGACCACCGTCAGCCGTGGATCGCCGCCGTAGGCGTTGAGGAGCGCGTGTAGGTTACGCGTGTACTCGGTGGCGACGGGGATGTCGCACCCCTTGTCCGCCCCAAACCGGTCCGCCACGGCATGGTGGTGATCCCGGTACGACCCGGGATGGATCTGCATCACCAACCCATCGTCGATGCTCATCCGGGCCATTTCCATGAGCATGTGGGCCTGAAAATGATACGCGTCGGGGGCGTCGGCGGCGCCGGCGAGGGCTTTCTGGAAGAGGCGGCCGGCCTCGGCATCGGGTAGACGGCAGGTGTACGGTTCGACCACCGCGTGATCGGTGGACACCGCGCCCCTCTCCTTAAAAAACGCTCGCCGATCCTCCAGCGCCTGGATGAATGCGGCGTAGGTTTCGATGGGGCGGCCACAGGCTGTTTCCAGGGCGGCGATATGCGTGCGCCACGCCGGCGCCGCGATTCGCAGCACCGCATCCGGACGAAAGCATGGGATGATGCGGGCGTTCCAGTCGGAGCGACGGATGGCCTCGTGGTGCCGAAGATCATCGCTAGCGGCATCGGTGGTGGTGAGCACCTCGATATTGAACCGGTCGAACAAAGCGCGGGGGCGGAACTCCGGCGACCGGAGGCATTCGGCGATCTGGTCGTAGATATACATCGCCGAGTCGCCGTCGAGCCGGTGCCGGATGCCGAAGACGTCGTAGAACTGGTGGTTGAGCCAGGCGCCCGTGGGGGTGCCGGCGAAGAGGTAAAATCGCTCGGCAAAGCGCCTCCAGATGGCCCGAGGATCGGTCTCGACCGGCGCGCCGTCGCGGGCGGGGATACCCAGATCCTCCATCCGCACCCCTCGCGAGTAGAGCATCCGGAAGATGTAATGGTCCGGCACGATGATCAGCGACGCCGGCTCGGGGAACGGCTCATCTTCGGCCAGAATGCGGGGATCGACGTGACCGTGCGGCCCCACGATCGGCAGGTGGCGGACGTCTTCGTACAGCGTGCGTGCGATCGCGCGGCGCGTGGGATCGGGATCAAAAAAGCGGTCTTCGTGGAGTACGAGGGGAGACATGGGAGCGATGCGTTTTTTGACGTTAACCGATGCAACGTTCGAACGGCGCTTTTTCTTCGCGCCCTGCGGAGGGAAAATGCATTTAAGTTCATCCTCGGCCGGCCGATACACCCACTACCCACCGCTGGTCTCACGACAGAACCGCCCCCGAGCATGAACAAGCTCATCGAAGCGATCACCGCCTTCCTCGTCCGCCCCTTCCGCCCCAATCCGGAACTGGTGTTAAACGAGGTCAACAGCGCACGCGCCTCCCTCGGCCTTCCAGAACTCAGCCGGCTCCCCGCCGGCGCCAGAAGAAACGCCTCATCCTGTCCGCTCGCTGTTGCGCTTGGTGGATTTGTCGGTGTAGATGGGATCTGCTTTACCGAATCGAACATGGCCAGCCGAGTGGCCGGGGTCTGGCACACGGGCGTACGCCAGGTTGGCGCGAGCCGCTATGTGGTGGCCCTGCCGGCCCTTCTCCAGCATTTCGTGCGGGATTTCGACCTGGGCGCGTATGGCCGCCTGGCCGCCTGATCTCCTACCCTTTCCTTTTACATGGCGATACCATACGGTTCGGGAACTTAGTTGAAGTAAAGCTTTAGATAGGTGCAAGTGATTTATCCATCAGGCACCCATCTAGCCATGCCACGCATCCATCTCCCTGCGGCTTACCGCACCTCCCCCGCTCCCGCCGGCTGGAATCGCCGGCATTTCCTAAAGGCTGCCGCAGGCGCCTCCGTTGCACTTGGCCTCTTTGGCTGCGACGTCACCGAAGAAGATCCGTTAGAGATCTACGAAGGACCCGAAATCACGGAGGCGGACTTCGTGACCTTTAACTCGGCCTACTACGATATCGCGATCGACTCCAACACGCAGTTCCCCCATAGCTCGATCATGAGCGGCGTGCCTTCGGGCACCACGGATCCTATCGCCATCGCCTATCGGATCCAGCGCCTGATCGACGTAGACGATGCCGTGACGCTCGAAACGATCGTCGACCACCTGCTGCTCGCACAGGAAGATGGCGCGTCGTTCATCAAGTACCGTGGGCTGTTGCCGGCGCTCGATTTCAACAGCAGCAGCGTCGGCTTCGAGAAAAACTCGGCCGACTTCGAGATCCAGCCCAACGCGAGCCTCTCGGCGCGTGTCGCCATGGTGGCCCAGGCCTACTCGGGGACTCCGCTTGCCGCGAAGGCGATTCAGTTCCTGCAGAACCAGGCCGAAGGCTACAACTACTACTTCGTCCAGAACGAACTCCTGCTTGCAACGACGGGGAACGCCATCTCGACGGATGTTGGGACTGGCCGCGTCGACCTCTTGTTCGAGGAGTTCTACGCCGAAATCGCGTTTGTACTGAGCTACTTCATCGGCCACTCGACCCTCCTGAACGACCCGGCCATCGGCCAGGAAGCATGGAGCGTGCTCATCGACCCGGCCGGCGTCCCGACCGACACGATGAAGGATGCCTTCACGGCCCTGATCACACTGGCGGCCCCCCTCGCGAAAAACGGCAGCGGCTACCAGTACTTCCATCCATTGCTCGCCCTGCCGAAGACGGCCCTCAGCCCATCGATGCAGAACGGCCTCTACAACGCCCTGTACGCCTACCTCGATACCGCCCGATTCGGCAATCTGCCTGGCATTTACTCCGGCGGCCCGGACATCGATGGGACGTTTGAGGAAGAAAATGGCCTCAGCGCGCTGGCCTCGGGCAAGCGTTTCGAGGGCAGCCGGCAGGCCGTCGTCACCGTCGACGCCCTCGCCGCCGCGCTTCGCCTCTTCGCGGCCGACTCCCAGGATCGGCAGACACTGCGCCGGTGGATCGGCGTATACGACGGCGTCACAGGCATCCGCGACACCGCCGGCCTCTTCGGCTCCATCAGTCGCAACGGCGATGTAGTCCCCGCGATGTACGCACGGCAGAACGGCGCCATGATCCTGTTCGACTCCACCGGTCCGGATCACCTGGAGGCCTTCCTCGTGGCCGAGGGCCGCACCACGCTCAGTGAGATGTTCGCCGAGGTGGTGATCCTCAACGAGGGCGTCCCGATCGAAAAAGTCGCCGCCCCATTGCCCCTGCCGCCGGCACAGACGGCGTGGTTTACGGCGGTGTACCTCGCTTCGCTCGCGGTCGGAATCTCCCGACCGCGAGCGAAGCGAGCTACACCGCCGTAAACAACGCCGTCTGTGCC
>JAWXAX010000096.1 GCA_034439735.1 Rhodothermales bacterium
CTTCACGGCCTTCGCGCCCTTCACGGGGCTCACGGCCTTCGCGCCCTTCACGGGGCTCACGGCCTTCGCGCCCTTCACGGGGCTCACGGCCTTCGCGCCCTTCACGGGGCTCACGGCCTTCGCGGCCTTCGCCGGGCTCACGGCCTTCGCGGCCTTCGCCGGGCTCACGGCCTTCACGGCCTTCGCGGCCTTCGCGGGGCTCACGGCCTTCACGGCCTTCGCGGGGCTCACGACGGTCAACTCGGGCTTCGCGGGGCTCACGGCTTTCGCGATGCTCCGGTTTTTCGCGCTCATCGGGAATATCGACACGGCTTTCGATCGGCTCGTGGGCATCCCCATTGGCAGAAGGGGCTACGAGTGCCTCAGCGGCATCGACGGGAAGGTGGACGTCATCGGAAGGGGCGATTACATCCTGGGGTACATCCTGCGGCGCACGCGAGTCGCGGCGGCGGCCGCGTGTTTGCTCCTGTTCTTCGGAGCGCTGCCGGGTGCGTCGCTGAGCTGAGCGTCGGCGGCCGCGCGATTTCATGTCGACGCGGGCGCGGGGTTTTTCCTCTTCGGACTCCTCATCCCCGTCGTGCATCGCGACCTCAAGCTCGTCGTGCGGTTCGATCTCCAGGGGATCATCGGCCACATCGTCGAGCGAGGTCACTTCCAGTTCGTCATCATCCGGGCCGGCCGTGTTGTGTTGACCGCGGGGGCGTCTGCGTTGCGAGAGGCGCGAAACCGCCGAGGGGGGTGCACTACGCTCGGCGCTTTTTTGGACGCTTGGCGCATCCTGTTCGAGCAACTCAAGCCACTCCGGCAGGTTATCCGCCAGATCGGAGAAGTGTAGGAAGGCATCCTGTTTCTGGCCGATATCGATAAAGGCCGCCTGGATACTCGACATCGTCCTACGGACGCGCCCGAGGTAGATGTCGCCTAACGTGCGCTCATTATCGGGATCCTCAATGTAAAGCTCGACCAGTTCTCCGTTCTCGATCAGCGCGATGCGCGTCTGATTCTTCTCTGCATTGATAATGATTTCTTTCTGCATACAGTGTGCTGGCGCGCACACCTGGCGAACTGGCATCCCGGTAGCCCGATGGTGCGGGCCCCTGTTGATGGAGTGGAGGCTCTTCCAATGTGACAGTCTTACCGGGCATTCTCTGGAACGCGAGGCCGGCGTCGGGTACAGTACCCCCGAGATCGCCTATCCAGGGCAGAGTGGTGGAGCGGGTAGACACGAACCCGCGCGGTAAGACGGAAATCGGCCAGTTCGAGAGGTGCTGGGTGCACGCTCGGAAATAAGAGAATAAATAGGGCTGGAGATGGGTCAGGACCTGGCCGATTGAGGCCAGACATGCCCGGAGTACGTTGTACACGACAATTAACTCGAACACGCTGCGGGAGAGAAGGACGCGCATTCGCCTATCCACACTCCCCGGCTGCTGTACGCAACGACAGCGGCGGCAGCTATCATAGTGCGCCACGCCCTCGAGTCCGAGGCAATGGCAGAAGGCGCTTCATCCTGTTCGCCGGACACCTGGTGCAGTACGCCGGCGCCCGAGCCGGGCCACGACGTACACGCGAAACGGGTGGGTCGAAAGTTCACTTGCGACAGTGCGCAGTACACCTGGATCAAAGTGCATGAGCCGTTTTAATCGCCGTCCGCGCGGAAATGATCCCACGGGTTCCCGGCAGGCGCGACGGGCCATCGTCAAATTTTTCCGAAACATAGCTAGGGGAGGGTTGTTCGGGTGTAGCTGTCAAAAAAAGGGTCTCACGTGGCCGTATTTTCCTGGCACTTTGCCGTATCATGGTCCGGCATTTAAGGAACCGTCTACTCATGAAAATGACCAGATCCATGGTGAAGCCATCGGGTTCAGTCCTGGTGAGTTCAATCCTGTAGAGCGCTGCGCAGCGAGTTATGAAAACGGATACAGATCAGAAGGCGCCGGCGATTCGTTCGCTGTTCTCGTCGCCTGTTGGAAAAAAGATACTGACCGGTATTACCGGGCTGGGACTGATACTGTTTGTCCTGATGCACGTGTCCGGCAATCTCTCCTATTTCAACAGCTCGGATGCGTACAATTCCTATTCGCATTTCCTATTGAGCCTGGGGCCGCTCCTGTATGTGGTCGAGTTGGGGTTGGTGGCGTTTTTTGCCGTGCATGCGGTGCTTGGCATCCGGATCTACCTGGGTAAACGTCGGGCGCGGACACACGGCTATAAATCGTATGCGTCGAGGGGTAAGCCCAGCATGCAGACGTTCAGTTCGCGGAGCATGATCGTGACGGGCATCCTGCTGCTACTCTTCCTGTTCATCCACATCAAGACCTTCAAGTACGGAACGTATTACGAGACCGTGGTGGACGGCGTGCCGATGCGCGACCTGGCCCGGCTGCTCACGGAAACGTTCCAGAGCCCTGTGTACACGTTCGGGTATGTAGCCATCATGGTGCTGCTCGGCGTCCACCTTCGCCACGGTTTTTGGAGCGCCTTCCAGTCGCTCGGTGCGATGAATCCCCGTCTGACGCCCGTGGTGTACGGGCTGGGCGTCCTGATCGCGCTGTATATCACCATTGGATTCCTCGTTCTTCCGCTTTGGATCTTCTTTACGGGAGGTAATGCGTAAATGACACTCGACGCCAAAATCCCTGCCGGCCCACTCGAATCGAAGTGGAACCAGTACTTGAAGAATATCAAGCTGGTCAGCCCGAACAACAAGCGTAAATACACTGTCATTGTCGTGGGCACGGGGCTCGCCGGCGCGTCCGCGGCGGCCACGCTGGCCGAGTTGGGGTACAACGTAAAGGCGTTGTGCATACAGGACTCATCGCGTCGGGCGCACAGCATCGCCGCGCAGGGCGGCATCAACGCTGCGAAGAACTACCCCGGCGACGGCGACAGCGTCTGGCGGTTGTTTTACGACACGATAAAGGGAGGCGACTACCGCTCGCGCGAGGCGAACGTCTACCGGCTCGCTCAGATCAGCAACGCCATCATCGACCAGTGCGTTGCTCAGGGCGTGCCGTTCGCGCGCGAGTACGGCGGCCTGCTGTCGAACCGCTCGTTCGGCGGCGCGCAGGTGTCGCGCACGTTTTACGCGCGTGGGCAGACCGGGCAGCAACTCTTGCTGGGCGCCTACAGCGCACTCAGCCGTCAGGTGGAAGCCGGCACGGTGATGATGTTGCCGCGCCAGGAGATGCTGGACCTGGTCGTAGTGGATGGCCGCGCCCGCGGTATTATCACCCGAAACCTGGTCACCGGCAAGCTCGAGCGTCATCACGGCGACGCCGTGTTGCTATGTACGGGCGGTTATGGAAACGTCTATTACCTGTCCACGAACGCCAAAAACTCGAACGTAACCGCCGCATGGCGCTGTTATAAACGCGGGGCGTTGTTCGCCAACCCGTGTTTCACGCAAATCCACCCGACCTGTATCCCCGTTTCGGGCGACTACCAGTCCAAGCTC
>JAWXAX010000097.1 GCA_034439735.1 Rhodothermales bacterium
CCGCGCCTCGACGCGGATCGACCGCGCCGAGGGCGACACCGGGGCGTAAAAGAGGTATCGCACTTGCGGGTCTACCCATGGGCGGTGGCTGGGCAACTCGGGGCCGATGTGGAGTTCGACGGACAGTGGGTCTCGCCCGAGCCGTCGGGCCATGGGGCCCTTGCGTTCGCCGTCTTCGTACCAGACGACCTCCCAGCTCGGATCGGCGTCCCACACATTGGCGACGATCTCGTTCGGCGACGCGGGGTCGGCCCCACGAGGGTACACCCGCAGCTGGTGCTCGAACGGCATCCCGGTGCTTTTGTATCGCCACGACACGTTCGATCCGTCGATGTCGAACACCCCGTAGCCGCTCGGGGTCCCGTCGTAGCAGATCGGGCCGCTCCACCACGCGCCGCAGGCCGTGCCGAGGATGTGCTCGTGCACGCCGCCCTCGAACACGTGTTCGTTTTCGTGGGTGTGGCCGGTGATCAGGTGGGCGTTGTAGGGCTCGAGGATGCGGTAGAGCCGTTCGCGGTTGGTGATCGAGCCGCTGATGCTGGGGCCGCCTTCGCCCTCGCGCATGGGAGCCGTGCCGAGGCCGGGGATGTGGGTGAAGACGATGACCGTCCGGCCGGCCTCGACGGTGGCGAGGTCGTTCGCGAGCCAGAGGAGCTGGAAGTCGTCCAGGTAGCCGATGTAGCCTTTCGCATGGTAAAACACGTCATCCAGCACCACGTAGTGCACATCGCCGCGCTCGAACGAGTAGTACCGGGGGCCGAAATGCCGGCTGAACGTCTCGGTCGACGCCCCATCCGATCCTCCCGAAAAATCGAGGTCGTGATTGCCCACCACCTGGAAAAACGGCACGCCCATCCGGCTGACGGCGCGCTCGTACTCGGGGTAGAGGGACAGGTCGTCGAACATGATGTCCCCACAGGCGACGCCAAAGGAGACCGTGTCGAGCTGGCTGACGGTGGCCATCACGTCTGGCACGGTCTGGGCGTGTAGCAGGCCCATCTCGTAGGGCGTCTGCGTCTGCGTGTCGGCCAGGACGACGAAGGTGTGCCGGCCGGCGCGGTCGGTGGCCTCGAGGTCGAAGCTGGCCTCCATCTCACCGCGTGGATTCGGGGCGAGGGGCTGGTAGAATCGGGCCGTGCCGGGCTGGTTGACGGGGATCTGGAAGCCATCGGGCAGGCTGATGTGCACGAAGGGCTGAAGGTCGGTCGAAAACAATTCGTAACGCCCATCGACGGCCGTCTTCACGACCGACACGCCGTCGGTCACCGACACGCCCGCGAGGTTGACCCGCCCGGCGCGAACACGGCCGCGGATACGCACGGGCCGGCCGGCAGGGGCGCGGAGCAGGGGCGCGTATGGGTCGGCCAGGAGCTGGAACGGGAGGGCGAGGCCGGCGCCGGCGAAAGCGGCACGGCGGAGGAACTGGCGGCGGGTGTGAGACATGGCTGGGGAAGTAAAAAGTAAAAAGTAAAAAGTGAAAAGTGAAAAGTGAAAAGTATCGATGATCGATCATCGGTTTCCTTCCGGCGCTGGCAACTCCCCCGGCTCGG
The DNA here is from genome assembly GCA_034439735.1 of Rhodothermales bacterium. Taxonomy (NCBI): domain Bacteria; kingdom Pseudomonadati; phylum Rhodothermota; class Rhodothermia; order Rhodothermales; species Rhodothermales bacterium. The sequence continues at coordinate 1,551 of JAWXAX010000097.1, forward strand.
GTTCAGGGAAATCGGTGAGGGTGGCGGCGTGGAGGGTGTTGAAGATCAATTTAAACGTCCCTCCGGGCTGGCCGCGGAACTGGGGGCGGAAGCCGGTGAGGACTACGTTTCCGCGGCCCAGCGGCACGCGCATCATGGCGGCTTTGCCGGCGATATGGTCGTCGGCCCCGAGCGCCCAGCCGCTGAGCAGCAGGTCGGACGCGGCGTATCGGGCGACGACCTCGACCTCCGGCGCCGGCGCTTCGGTGGTCGATTCGCGTCCGCCTTCCCCTTTTGTGGGTTTCCGTACGGCCTCGAAGGCCCGGCTTTGCTGGAACGACGCGGCGACCGTGTCCGCCATCCCGTAGGCGAGCGGGTGGCCGGCGTCCACGTCCATCCGTATCAACGAGCCGGGTATGAAGAAACGGTCGGACGACAGGCCTCGCACGACATTGCGGACGGGCAGTCCGAACTGATCGATCAGGAAATCGCTGGCCGCGTCGAAAGCGAGCAGCGTTCCCCCTTCTTCCACGAACTGCTTGAGCGCCAGTGTCCCTTCCAGGCCGATACCGCCCGTGTATTCCGCGGGCATGGTGTTCGGGGCGTGGCCGTTGAGTAGCCCTTCGCCGTCCTGGCTCGGGAGGATGACGGCGTGGTAGGTGGCGAGTTTCTCGTAGCGCAGGTCGGCATCGTGCAGGGTGTCGACGGCGAACTCATACCGCTCCAGCAGCCAGCGTGTCCATCCCTCATCCATGTTGGGGAACCACGATTTGTAAAGCCCCACCCGGGGTCTTTCCAGGGTGTGGAGAGGCGCCGCCGGCGCCACGGCGAGTCCGTCAAACGACAGCCCGGTCGCCTCGGCCGCCTCGCGCAGCCGCGCTTCCGTCTCGGGGCCTTTCTGAATGATGATCGCGCCTTCGGGATGGGTCGTGTCCCCGTCCAAAAAACCCGCGCCCGCCCAGCTGACGCTTTCGCCGGCGTTCAGCAGCCGGTTGGCGACCAGCGCGCTGCCGTTGGCGGTGTGCGGAAGTACGTAGCCATAGACCGCATCGCCCGAGACCTGGCCTGCATCCGGGCGGAGGGTCGTTTCGGTGATTGCGTAGAGGTTCGCTTCAAACGGCGTCTCGGCGCGGACGACGCGGACGCCCATCTGGAGGGGCAGCGTCCAGCCGGCGAGGTCGTACGGTACCTCCGGCGAGCCGTCCGGACCCCGCCGATCCGGGTAGGCCTGGGGCTCCATCAGATCCACCAACATCGGGCGGAAGGCCTGGGCGGTGAAGGCGACGTAGCTGCCGGCGGCGAAGGTGGTGTCGTTGGCGGCAAAGTCCCGTTCGGCCCGGTGCACTTCAAGCCCCGTCTTGCGCAGCACTTCAACGAGACGGAGCGCCTCCGTGGGGTCGTGCTGGTCGGCCGGCACAATGTAGGCAAAGGGCGCCTCGGCTGTGCCGCGTTCGATGGCGTCGCGGCCCATCGCGTAGCTGTCGTACAGCCAGCGCTCGCGCCGGTCCGCCGCGATGTTGAGCAGGCCGAGGGAGGCCGTGACCATGTAGTCGACCGCATCCCGGAAGCGGGAGTTGCCTCCTTTCCAGGGATAGGGGTAGAAGATGTCGGTGCCGTCGGTGGGCGTCTGAGGATGGCCGGCGAGGGTGGGCGGAAGGGAATCCGGGTCGTAATAACGCGGGGTGGGCGTGGCGTGGGCCGTTTCGGTGAGGATGCCGATCTGGTTGTGGAAATACGGGGCAGTCCGCATCCCCCCATTCCACCACATGCTGTACTGGACGTCCGACACGACGCCCGGCATCCGCTCCATCGCAAACCGGTTGGCCATGGCGGAGCCGACGAGGTTGACGCCGGTGGTGACGCCCGGGTGGATGTTGGGGTTGACGGGGTCGGAAAACGGCGGCAGGAAGATGCGCGCCCAGGCCGGCGAGGTCTGGTGATGGTTATGGACGATCTGGGGGTACCACTCGTTGTACAGTACCTGCGACACCGCCTCGGACTCCGGCATGGTGTTCATGAACCAGTCCCGGTTGTTGTCGTGGCCGACGTACGGGTGGTACAGCCACGCCGGCCCGGTCGTCTCGTACGGCGTGCCGAGGTATTTCCGGTACCAGTTGGTGACGATATCCAGCCCATCCGGGTTGATGTTGGGCATTAGCAACACCACTACGTTCTCGCGGATGTGCTGCATCTCGTAGCTTTCCTCGGCGACGAGTCGGTAGGCCAGTTCGGGGGTCATCTGGCCATGGGCTTTTTCACTGGCGTGCATCCCGCCGTCGATCCAGACGATGGCTTTGCCTTCGCGAGCGTAACGTCGGGCGATGATCTCGTCGACCCGGCCACGCGCCAGCTCCTCGCTCACCGTCCGCCAGCGGTCCAGCTGCCGCATGTTCGCCTCGCTGGAGATGAACATCAGCACCATCGGCCTGCCCTGCACCGAGGCGCCGATTTCGATCAGGCGGGCGCGGTCCGATGCGGCGTCGAGGCGCTGGAAGTAGTCTGTCACCTGCCCGTAATCCGCCAGCGAGTAGTCGGCCCCGGGTTCGAAGCCGAAGACGTCGGCGGGGCGCGGGATAGCCGGCTGGCCGGCGGCCGGCGCGGCGAGGAATAGGAAGAGTAGGAGCGTCGAGACCTTCATTCGGACAGCAAGGCGAGGGTGTGCTGCCGACGAAGATAGGGGCTGGGGGGAATCGATGAAAGAAGGGTTACTGAATCAACTCGCGTAACCGCTGGTCGATGATCTGACTCTTCAGGTCCTCGCGTTCTTCGAAGCGGCGCTGGAGCTCGTTGAGTTGTTTTTCGAGTTGCTCGACCTCCATACGCCGGTTCTCCTGTTTGAGTTCGAAGATGCGGACGAGGAGCTGGCGAAGTTCGGTGATCTGGGCATCTCGATCAGTGCCGGCAGCCATCCCGCGGATGCGCTGGGCGCGGGTGAGGGTTTCGGCTTCGAGGTCGAACTCGGTGACGAGGCGGTTGTAGAGCGCGTTATCCTCGCGCTGGACTTCCAGGAAGTAGTGCTGCATCAGCGGGCTCGCCGCGTCGTCGTAGGACATGGCTTCGGCGCTGGCTGGCGGGGCTCCGGGCGCGGCATTGCGGAATACGACGGTCGTCTGTCGGGACTCCTGGTCCTTCGCCGGCAGTTCGCGAAGTGCGCCCTCGACGATGGTGTAGGAGTGGCCGTCGAGGGTGAAGGCCGTCGCACCCGTGAACGAGAGCTGGACGGTCACGTCGTTCACCTGGAGGGACGGCGGGATCTGGTCGGGCTCCTGGAGGCGACCGTCAACGCGGACTTCTCCGTTCTGGATGGTGAGTGTATGCGTTTGCGCCAGCGCCGGCAGGGCAAGGATCCCCATGACGATAAGGGCGGGCAGCAACGCGCCGAGGCTATGGAAGATGCGTGGCATGGCCTACTGATTACCCGTTCGTGTGCTCGATGCTTCGTTCAGCCGGAGGCCGGCGGGCGGAGCGGCCGGCGAGTAGCCGGGCAGCGCCTCGAGCGGCACCACCATCTCGTCCCAGTTGAGGTCCTCACTCTGTTCGAGGAGGTGGTCGATCCGGCTTTTGTACTGGATGAGCGCCTCCGTTTCCTCCCATGCGGGGTGGGCGGATTCGGCGGAGGCCAGGGAAGCGGCCGCGCCGGCTTTTGCCGCAGCTGTGCCGCCGAGGGGCTGGCCGGAGTCCGCCGCCGCTTCCCGGCGGGCGGCGAAGTCGTCGGCCAGACCGCTGGAAGCGGATTCGGACAGGGCGTCGGCTTCAAACGCGGCCGGCGCCTCCTGCGCGACGATGGGCGCGGCTTCGAACTCAGTCGCGTTAAACGAAGGCGTGCGATTGACGAGTATGAGGCTTACGATGGCGACCAGACTGAGCGCGGCCGCGGCGAAGCTCCAGGTTTTTTTACGAGCGCCTGTAGCGCGGCGAGGGGCCGGCGCGCGATCGGTGAAGGCCACCGGGGGCGGGGCGCCCGCGCCGGCGGCGGCGGCGAGAATACGGGAGACCACTTCGGGATCCGGGCTCGCGGGGATGGAATGATCGAGCCAGAACTTGGCCTCGCTCATGGCCTGGTATTCCGACGTGAGGTCGGAATCCTGAAGCAGCTCCGGAAGGGGAGTCGCGTCCTCGGCTTCGCCATACAGGTGAGACAGGAGTTGTAGCTTCTTTTCCATAAAAGCAGGTTGGGCGCGCTCTACAGGAGCTCGGTTAGTTCAGTCGTGGGTACTTTTTTTTTATCGTTCATCATCTTCCTCAGGTTGAGCAGCGCGTAGCGCATGCGCCCGAGGGCGGTGTTGATCGAGCAATCGGTAAGCTGGGCAATTTCCTTGAACGTCATGTCCGCTTCGTGGCGGAGCAGGAGGACCTCGCGCTGTTCGGGGGAAAGACGGTCGATGCAGGCCTCTAGCCAGTCATGCTGCTGTGCCCGATGGAGCAACTCATCCGCCGGCACCGTGTCGTCGGTCAGGCGCTCCCAGAACGAGGGAGCGTCGTCGTCGCCCTGGTCCGGCACGTCCTGCCATTTACGCCGGCTGCGGAGGTAATCGAGCGTGGCGTTGCGGGCGATGCGCATCACCCAGGCCAGCCATCGGTCCTGCTGTGCATACGAGCCGCGCTGGTTCTGCATGGCGCGGATAACCCGGAGGAAGGTCTCCTGAAACAGGTCGTTCGCCACGTTTCGATCGCGCACCATACCCAATAGGTAGCCAAAAATGCGCTCCTGATGACGGGCGACGAGGGCGCTGAACGCTCGCTCGTCGTTATGCGTGAGGTAAGCTGAAGCGAGTTGCTCGTCGCTAAGAAGCATCCGCGGTACGATGGAAAACTACCTGTGGTACAGGGGACCGACAGGTGGAAAACGAATAGGGCCGGGCGATAGTATGGATGGAAGGGAAAAAAGTTCGGAAGTGGTTGGCAGGTTTGCAAGTTGCAGGTTGGCAGGTTTAGTGATGTCGTTCGTTGTAGCTTCCCAGTAAACCGCGGTTCAGCTACGCAGAAACAACCTGCCAACCTGCAACCTGCCAACCTGCAACCAATTGGACTTCTCCGACTCGATCTGGTCCGCCGCCGTTGTGCTGCTGTTTATCATGGACCCGTTGGGAAATATCCCCGTGATGCTGTCGATTCTGAAAGACATCGACCCCGCCCGCCGGCAGCGCATCATCGTGCGCGAGTTGTTCATCGCGCTGGCGATTCTGCTGCTGTTTCTGTTCACCGGGCAGCGGATTCTGGATTTTCTGCACCTCCAGCAGGAGTCGGTGACGATTGCCGGCGGGATCGTGCTGTTGATCATCGGGCTGCGGATGATTTTCCCGGGGAAGGAAGGGGTGATGGGGCACAACAGCGTCGGCGGCGAGCCCTTCATCGTACCGCTGGCGGTGCCCATGATCGCCGGCCCGTCGGCCCTGGCGATGCTGATCCTCATGGTCCGCAGTGCGCCGGACCGGATGCTGAACTGGTTTTACGCCCTGATGATCGCCTGGGCGATGACGTCGGTCGCCCTGCTGGGCGCGCCGCTGTTATACCGGATGCTCAAAGACCGCGGCCTCGCCGCCATCGAGCGGTTGATGGGTATGTTGTTGGTGATGATGGCCGTCCAGATGTTGTTGAACGGCCTGAAGGTGTTGGGATAACATCGAAACCCCCGTAGCCCGGGTTAGGCCGCCCAGCATTCGTTATCCATCTCGCACCCGCATCCCGGCGGCCGTAACCCGGGAAACGCCCCGACCGCCAGCATTCGTTATCCGTCTTGCTGTCGGCCAGCCGGCAATTCGTGGACGAGGGCGTCGGGTTACGGCCTGTCGGCCTAACCCGACCTACGGCAATTCGTGGACGAGGGCGTCGGGTTACGGCCTGTCGGCCTTACCCGACGTACGGGTTTTTCGTTATGTATAGTCAACCGATATTCGGCCACGACCACGGCTTCCGGTACGCCGGCTTGAGGTAATCATCGGCGATCGGGTTGTCGGCGAAGCGGTTCTGGGCGGCGTCCCACACGAGCCGGCTGCCGGTCCGGTAGGCGATGTTGCCCAGGTGGGCGTAAAACGCGGCATCGCGGCCCATCTCGACGGTACAGGCGGGGTCGCGGCGGGTTTTGATGGCTTCGATAAAGTCGGCCGCGTGCAGGCCGTGGTTGTTGGGGGAGCCGGGCTTGCGGGGAAACGGGGGGATCAGATAGGCGCCCTGGCCGATTTCGGGCACGACCTCCCAGCTGTCGCGGTTCACGACCAAGGTGCCGTTATTGCCGATGAAGGCGATGCCGTAGTTTCTGTCGTAGAGCCCTCGTTCGATCCCCCCGAAATGCTCCCAGGAGATCGTGTAGCCGTCCATTTCGTAGAGGACGGAGAGGGTGTCGGGCGTTTCGATGGCGCGTTCGGGGTAGGCGTAGATCCCGCCGGCGGCGGCGACGGACTTCGGCGGGCCGTCGATGTTCATCGCCCAGAGGACGATGTCGAGCAGGTGGACGCCCCAATCGGTCAGCAGTCCGCCTCCAAACGCCCATTGATGCCGCCAGCCATTGTGGAGGCGGTTGGCGTTGTAGGGCTGATCAGCGGCGGGGCCGAGGTAGAGGTCGTAGTCGAGCCCCGCCGGCGCCGCTCCATTTGCGATGCGCTCCAGGCCCTTGCCGTAATCATAATGCCCCCACACGCGCACCTGACGAATGGCGCCGAGTTGCCCGGATTGCACAAAATCCACCACCTCTTTCCAGTGCGGCCCGCTCCGTTGCTGCTGGCCGACTTGCACGACGCGGTTGTACCGGCGCGCCGCGCGCACCATCAGGTCGAGCTCGGCTATGGAGTTAGCCATCGGTTTCTCGACATACACGTCCTTGCCGGCCTGGCACGCAAGTACCATCATGAGGGCGTGCCAGTGGTCCGGCGTGCCGATGATGACGGCGTCGATGTCGGGATCGTCCAGCAGCGCCCGGAAGTCGCGGTGGAGCGCCGGCTTTTTGCCCGTCCGCGCCTCGATCTCGGCGCCGCGCTGCTGGAGGATGGCGTCGTCCACATCGCACAAGGCGCCGCAGACCACCCCGGGCTGGTTCAGGTGGTTGCTCAGATCGCCAAACCCCATCCCCCGGCACCCGATGAGGCCCAGAACAAGCGTGTCGCTCGGCGCGCGGCGCGGAGTTGCGGAGGTGACGATGGCCGGCAGCGCGGTGAGGGCGCCGGCGGTGGCGAGGAAGTGGCGGCGAGAAAACATGGGGGAAAGGCAAAAGTGAAAAGGAAAAAGGCAAAATGCGCAATGGTACAATACGGCGCAAGCCCGTAGCCCGGGTTAGGCCGCCCAGCATTCGTTTCCCGTCTTGCGACCACCATGTCGGCGGCCGTAACCCGGGGTTCACCCGCATGGAATCGCAATCCCGGCGGCCGTAACCCGGGGTTCACCCGCATGGAATCGCAATCCCGGCGGCCGTAAC
>JAWXAX010000098.1 GCA_034439735.1 Rhodothermales bacterium
ATGGAGCATCGCCTGCCCGACGGCGTCTACGCCGCCAGCCTCACGCCGCTGACGGCGGATCTGAAGGTCGACCACCCCCGCCTGGCCGCGCATGCGCGGTGGTTGCTCGACAGCGGTTGCGCGGGTCTGGCGATCATGGGGACCACCGGCGAAGCGGTGAGCTTCAGTGTGTCCGAACGGACGGAACTGCTCGAACGCCTGTTGGACGCCGGCATCCCGCCTTCCCGCATCATGCTCGGCGTGGGCTGCTGCGCCCTGCCGGACACAGTGGCCCTCGCGCGGCATGCGCTCGATCATGGAGTCCATGGCCTGCTGGTGCTGCCGCCGTTTTATTACAAAAACGTGCGCGACGCCGGCCTCATCGCCGCGTTCGACGCGCTCATTCAGCAGATCGGCTCCGCATCGCCCGAAGTCTATCTTTATCATTTTCCCCAGATGACCGGCGTCCCCTTTTCCCTGTCCGTCATTGATCGGCTGCTGGCCGCCTATCCGGGTGTCGTCGTCGGGGTGAAGGATTCGGGCGGGAACGTGGAGAACATGCGCGCCATGGCGCAGGCGTTTCCTGGCTTCCGGGTGTTCGCCGGCAGCGAGAAGTTTTTGGTGGATGTGCTACGCGCCGGCGGAGCCGGCTGCATATCCGCCACCGTCAACCTCACGGCCCGCCTCGCGGCGGAGGTGTATGATGCCTGGCAGTCCCCACAGGCGGACGACCTCCAGCGCCGCATGTCCGCTGTCCGGCAGGCCATCGAGTCCTTCCCCATGATTCCTGCGCTCAAATTGCTGACCGAGCTTCGAACCGGAGCCGAAGGGTGGCGTCACATGAGACCGCCGGTCACGCCGCTGACGCCCTCGGAGGAGGACGCCCTCCAGGCCGCCTACGCGGCGGCTCTGGCGGAGGTCCAATCCCCCGTTTAAGAACCAGTCTCTCCGCTCAAAAGGCGTCTATGGCATCCACATCATCCGATATGCAGCGTTCGTTGACTCTCATCAAGTTTGCGATGGTGTTGACGGTAGCGATCGCTGTAACACTGACGTATTTCCTGGGTAGCCGGGTGGAACCGCTGTTTCCCCCCGATCATCCGATCGTCGTGGGTTATTTCATCGCGATGCTGCTCGCGCTGGCCGGCGTGGTGTTCGTCTTCAGACGCAAACGCGATCAGGCCGGCGTGGGGCGTCAATTTCTGTCGTACACACTTGTGTGCTGGGCGGCCGGGGAAGGGGTCGTACTATTCGGCGCGATGATGGGGGTGTTCTCGGGGAATAAGACGTTTCTCTACGCCGGCGCCGTCGCGTTCCTGATCATCCTGTTCCTCGTTCCGCAGACGGCTCGTAAGGACGCCTAAACGCTCGAATGCCGTCCATATAGAGCGATTTGCGCGATTCGTCAGATCACTTCTGTAGACCCGCGGGCCGTGACGACCTGTACTAGAGGCGCGCCCGAGACCGACTTCCGTTTCGACCTGGAAGCGTGTGGTCCGGGCTGTACGTGGCGCCGATCGTACTCGTAAGCATCCCCGATAGGTCGCATGATGATTCCTGAAGATATGATCCCCGTCCAACGGCCGGACGTCCTCTCGCAGGGTGTTCTGGAGGAGATGGTCCTCTACGACGGCAACTCTGAAATGGGGTTCTCCCTCAACGCATCCGCCAAGGCCATCTGGGATGCCTGTGACGGATCGAAGACCGTGGTGCAGATCTGCGAGGATTTGAGTGGCGTGTTCGACATCCCGGCCGGCGAACTCCTCGTCGACGTGCGCCTCGCGCTGGAGCAGTTCCTGGTGCTTGGCCTGATCCAGGACAAACAGTCGCTGGTCAATAACGAGGCCGACGTCGCCTGATACGGATTATGCAGACGCTTTTTGTTTCGTTTGGCAATCAGGAAGTCGCCGTCGCCGGAGAGGTCGAGGAAGTCCTCGTCCCGCTGGCGCACAACTTTCGCGAGCTGCTCGTCCCGGTGCCGTATAAACTATTGGACACGCTGACCGTTCGTCGGGAGGGCGATCGCTACGTGGTGGATGGGGCCGACCAGTTCGGCGACCACGACGGCACGCTCCATGGCGCGATGCAGTGCCTCAAGTTCGAGATCGTGTTCCGATTCGTGCGCGAACACCGGGAGCTGTTGTGGCTGCACGCCGGCGCCGCCGCGAAGGGAGGCCGGGCCGTCGTGATGTGCGGTACCTGGGGGCGCGGCAAAAGCACCCTCGTATCCAACCTGTGCCTCCGCGGCTGGTCCTACCTGTCGGACGACATCGTGCCCGTCTCCCTTGAAACCGGCGAGCTGGTGCCGTTCCCCCTCACGCCGCAGATGCGCGAGCACGCCGCCACGGAGGACGACCGCCTGCTGAGCCCCGGCGAGGTGGCGCAACTCGAAAAACGCACCATCGAATTGCGCGAGGGCCAGATCGACGCCGGCCGCTGCGCCATCGCCGCGCTCATCTTCCCCCAGTACAGCCCAGAGGCGGACATGCGGCTCGTCCGCACCGCCCCGGCCTCGGCCACGCTCGAACTGCTCCAGAACTGCCTCAATTTAAAAATGCACCGGGGCGAGGCGGTCCGCTACCTCGGCAAACTCGTCGAGCGCACGCCGGCCTTTCACCTCCCCTACCGCCACGGCGAAGCCGCCGCCCAACTGCTCATTCACACCCACGCTCAGGGGTTTCCGTTTTGAAGGGTTCCAGGTTCGAGGTGTAAGGTTTAAGGGGTGTTGGCGGACAGGCGCGGCACCAGCCAAAATTCCGTCTGCCGGCCGTCGATGTATCCCACCTCGTCCCCGTCGAAAAAGGCGTCCTCCTCCAGCATGATCCGCACGTCTTTCCCCCATTCCGGGACGGCTACGGTGGTGTTGAGCTCAATCGAATAAGCGGTGTTCAGGTACAGCGGGTAGTCACCCGTGCCGGGTACGCCGCCCTGGCTGTCCCACATCCCGATCGCCGGCCCGGCGGCATGCCCGTGGAAGCCAATGGGGTGGGTGTAGATGGACGGCCGCTGCCCCTCGGCAATGGCCTGTGCCCGGGCGGCCGCCAGCATCTCGTTGCCGGTGCGGCCGGTCTGGAACTGACTCGTCAGGATGTCCTGTAGCCGATTCCCCGCCGCCAGCGCGGCGCGGAGGCCGGCCGGCGCCTCGGTCTCGCCCGGTTTCAGGACATAGGCGTGCTGCTGGGTGTCGGTGTTGAGGCGGAGGTAGGTGATCCCGAAATCGACATGCAGGAGGTCGCCCGGCAGGATGGTGGTTTCCCCGGGCCGGGTGGAGAAATCGCTCCGCGCGTCGGCCGTATCGGCACGCTGGACGTCCACGCTCGGGTGGAACCAGGTGACAAGCCCCAACGACCGGATACGCTCGCGAAACCACCATTCGAGGTCGGTGGTGGTCGTTACGCCGGGTTGGATGGCCTGCTCGGAGAGCCCCTCGGCGATGATGGCGTGGGCGATGCGCACGATCATCGGGTAGAGCTGCATCTCCTGCTCAGTGCGCGTTTCGAGCCAGCCCACGGCCAGGTTTTCAGCAGAGACAATCCGGCCTCGCAGGCCGGCCGGCAGCGCCGACGTCAGGGCGTCGAACTCGGTGTCCGTCATCCCGTCCGCATGGGCGAAGGTGCTCGACCGGTTGAGGGCAATCTTGCGGGGATTTCGCTCGGCGATCAGCGCCGCGAGGCGCTTCCACTGGTCGGGCTCCTCCTCGGGGTTCCAGGCGGCCGGAAAGGCGTTGCCGACGGCGTAGCGGGCGACGGCCAGGCGCTCCAAGCCCGCCTCGTCGCCCCGGTCGTAAAAGAGGAGGATCGTCCGCCGGCGCGCCGCGAGCCAGGTGGCCGGCAGCATGGTTTCGATCACCGGATCTTCGTTGTACTCGCGCCCCACGATCACCCACATATCGATCCCCTCCCGCCGCATCAATGCCGGAACGACGGTTTCGAACCGATCGAGCAACACCCGGTCGATCACTGCCGCCTGCTCACGCAGCGGGAGAATCGCCGGCATCGGGAGGTGTTGAGCCAGCAGAGAGGATGGGGTCAGGAGGAGGAAGAGGAAGAATAGACGCATTGATTAGCGAGTAGTGATTAGGCAATAGCGATTAGCGAGGGGGGTGGGATGATCACCTCGTCTCTTTCAGCACCGTCATCCTCGCGAACGCGGGGATCCATACATACATCAAAAATTACAGGGAATCACATCTGGAACCGCAAACGAGATATTCTCATGCCTTCTATGGATCCCCGATCGGGGTCGGGAGCCTGCCCCGGGCCTGACCGGGGGATGACGACAAAAAGAAAACGCTCATCAGCCCTTAATCCTGAGAAAACGCTCAATGACCATCGCCCATTGACCATCGACGATCGCCCATCAATCATCACCCATACCGCCGTTCCGGCGGACGCACCGCCAGCGAATCGGGGATGGCGTTACTCTGAGGATTCGGGTTCACGACCGAGACGAGCGGCAGGTCGAGGGCGGTCCAAAACTCGCCGAGGGCCTGGATGAGGAATTCCTGCTGGAGCTCCACCATGTCCGGGTCGAACCGGCCGAGGGAGTCGAGGTGGTCCTGGATTTCCAGGTAGAGGACACGGGGCCACTCGGGGAATTTTTCGTTGGCCTGTTTGAGCAACGCGAAGAGGTCCTGCGAGGCCCGCTCGAAGTCGTGGCCGGCTTCGATGATGTGGTATACCGACACCGTGTTGTCGAAGCTCATCCAGATGCCGGGCGCATCGGGTTTGTTGAGGCGGGGATGATCGGCGGTTCCATCGGCGCGGGTGTTGGGTTGGCGGACAAGAGTGCCCCTCCAACGCGATGCCGCCGGCGAAGGTTCAGGCGGCCCGCGTGTAACGGAGGGTCACGGTGGTGCCTACGCCTTTTTCGCTTTCGAGGGCGATGACGCCACCCATGGCGTCTACAAGCCGCTTCGCGATCGCGAGGCCGAGGCCGGCACCTTCAAAGGGGCGGGTGATGCCCGTGCACTCCTGCTGGAATTCGCGGAAGAGGTGAGGGAAGAACTCGGCCGAGATGCCGACGCCGGTATCCTGTACGATAAGCGTGACGGCGTCTTCTGTCGAGGCGACGATGATCTGGATCGCACCAAGACTAGTGAATTTGAGCGCGTTGCTGAGGATCTGCTTGAGGACACGGGTGGAGGCTTCAGGGTCGATGGACGCCATGACGGGCTCCGCCGGCGCGTGGAAGTGCCACAGCAGACCCCGGGCAATGGCGTCCTCCCGGAAAGGCGTCGCGACTTCGGCGACATGAGCGCCGAAGTCCGAAAGGGTCGGTTCGAACGCGAGCAGGTGATCTTCCTGCTGCGACAGATCGAGCAGCGCGCCGAGCGTATCGAAGAGCCGGCCGGCGCTTTTTTCGATGAGTGCCGCGAACCGGCGATGGGTCGCGTCTTCCTGGGCGCCAAGCAACTCCGCGAACCCCAGGATCGAAGTCAGCGGGGTGCGGATCTCGTGGCTCATAATCGACAGGATCGACGAGTCGAGCAGGTCGACGGCCGGCGGCGGCCACCCGGTCTTGTCGATGCGCAAGACACCCAGATAACGGCGCGCACCAGTTGCCGGGTCGTGTTCCACCAGCTGCACCGCATGTTGCATCCTCCGGTGCCCGGCGTCCGGGATGCGGAGGCGGACGCAGACGGTGTCCGACTGCTGGAGGCTCAGGGCCTGGTAGGCGGCGAGCATCGGGCCGGCGTCGTCCGGATGCACCATGTCGGTCCAGCGCAGCGGCTGCGAGGTGTCGAACCGGATGCCAGTCACTCGGCCGAACGCGCTGGAGGCGCGCTGGAGCCAGCAGGTGCCGTCGGCCTCCTGGGTGAGGGCGAACGAGCAGGCCGATGTCAGCCCGGCGAGTAGATGGTTACCGGCGTCGAGTTCCCGGTTGGCCTGTTCGAGCCGTTGAAGCGCGGTGATGTCCGCCGCCATAAACGCGCAGGCTTCGATCTGCCCGAGCGCGTCGTACACCGGGAGGAGCCGGCACGAGAGGCGGCGGATGCTGCCTGCCCGCGTGCGCATCTTGAGGTCGAGCCCTGAAATCCGCCGGCGGTTAAAGACGCGCTGGACGATGGTGTCGAACCCCCCGGTGACGGCGTCTTCGGCCAGTAAGGGGGTGATTGGCTGTCCGAGCACCTCGTCCTGGCTGTAGCCGAGGGTTTCCGCGCAGGCCGGGTTCCAGTTCAGGACCCGGCAGGTGGCGTCCACGGCGAAGAGCGGGATCGGGAGGCCGGCGGTCATCCGTTCGTACAGCGCTTCGACGCGGGACACACGTGCCTGAGCCTCTTGCAAAGCCTGTTCTTGCACCCTCAGCCGGTGATGCGTGCTCAGCTCGCTGACCCCGATCGACGCCATATCGTGCAGCAGCTTGATATGCCCGTTTGCAAACGCCCTCGGGGCGCGGTCGACGATACACAGGAGGCCTACGGGGTGGCCGGAGGTGTCGATGAGCGGGGCGCCGGCGAAGAAGCGGATGCCGGCGTTGGTTACCCAGACATCGTTGGCGAAGGCGGGCTCGAGGTCGGTGTCCGGTACGATGAGGCTTTTTCCGGGGAAAACAAGCGCCGGGGAGAGGAATCCGCTCTCCGGTTGTGCGGCCAGGTCGATGCCGAAGCAGGCCATGATCTGGAGCAGCTCGTCTTTTTCGTAGAGGGCGACAAACGCCCCCGGCGCGCTGAACATGCGGGCGACCGTCATGGCCAGCCGGCGGACGGACTGTACGATGCGTTCGTCCCGACGGTCGAAATCAAGCGGCCTGGCCGGCAGGTCCCGGTTGGCCGCTAACGAGCTTCGCCACATAGGCGTGGGCAGGGTTCAAAGATGCGGGTCGGCGACGCAGAGAGAGCCGGCGGCGGAAGAGGGGTGATGCCGATGGGGAAGGCGTGGGCGCGTCGGTGAAAGGATATAGTATATTCAGTGCATCTTATTTTAGATCATTCTTTTTGAGCGCCGGGTTGTCGCCTTTGGCGCATGGTTAGGGGCGTTTTTGGTCTGCGGATTCTCCACACTCGACTCCACCTCAGGCTACCGGCTCGTTGGTCTCTTCCTCTTCTTCCTCGATCTCGTCCGTGTCATCGAGGTCGTCGCCCTCGCCCATGAATGCATCGAGGTTGATCTCCTCTTCATTCCCGTTCTGGAAGCGCCGCGTGCGCTCCAACTCGTCGCGGAGATAGGTCGATGTCGACGTCTCCATCCGCGCCAACTCTTCAGGCGTGCCGGCTCCCAGGATATGCCCGCCTTCCATGCCGCCGGTCGGGCCCAGGTCGATTACGTGGTCGGCGACCTTCACGACGTCCATGTTGTGCTCGATCACCAGCACGGTATTCCCCTTTTTTACGAGGGCGCGCAGGACGTTGAGCAGGTGCCGGATGTCTTCGAAGTGGAGCCCGGTCGTCGGCTCGTCCAGGATGTACAGGGTGCTGCCCGTCCCGGGTCGGCTCAGCTCTTTTGCCAGCTTCACGCGCTGGGCCTCACCGCCGGAAAGCGTCGTCGCCTGCTGCCCCAGTCGGATGTACCCGAGGCCTACCGATTCCAGCGTCCGCAACTTGCGCTCGATCCGAGGGACATTCTCAAAAAACGTCAACGCCTCGGAAACCGGCATCTCCAACACGTCCGCAATACTTTTTCCCTTATACAGCACCTCGATCGTTTCGGCGTTGTATCGCCGGCCTTTGCACGTTTCGCACGCCACGTACACGTCGGGTAAGAAGTTCATCTCTAGCTTGACAATGCCGGCGCCTTTGCAGGTCTCGCAGCGTCCTCCCTTCACGTTGAAGGAGAAACGACCCGCCTTATACCCCCGAATTTTTGATTCCGGCAACTGCGTGAACAGGTCGCGAATGTGCGAAAAGAGGGCGGTGTAGGTAGCCGGGTTAGACCGCGGCGTGCGCCCGATCGGGCTCTGATCGATGTCGATCACCTTGTCGATCTGATTCAAGCCCTGAATCCCCTGGTGGGGGAGAGGCACCAGCATGGCCCGGTGGAAATGGTTGGCCAGGATCGGGTAAAGCGTCTGGTTGATGAGGCTCGATTTCCCCGAGCCCGAGACGCCGGTGACGCAGATAAACGTACCCAGCGGCAGCCGGAGCGTATCCCCCTTCAGGTTGTGCCCGGTGGCGCCCGTCAACACGAGCCACGAACCGTTGCCGGCCCGGCGCTCACGCGGCAACGCAATCGTGCGCTCGCCCGAAAGGTACGACGCCGTGAGGCTTTCGTAGCCGTTAAACCCCTTCACCAGGCCGGCCGGGGCGGATCGCCCGACGATGTGGCCGCCGTATTCGCCGGCGCCGGGACCGAGGTCCACCACGAAGTCCGCCGCCTCGATCATCTCGCGGTCGTGCTCTACGACCAGGACCGAGTTGCCCATGTCCCGCAGCTGTCGCAGGGAAGAAATCAACTTGTCGTTGTCCCTCGGATGCAGCCCGATGCTGGGTTCGTCCAGGATGTACAACACGCCCACGAGCTGCGTGCCGATCTGGGTCGCGAGGCGGATGCGCTGGCTTTCGCCGCCGGAGAGGGTTCGCGCCGGCCGGTCGAGGCTCAAATACCCTACGCCGACGTTGATCAGGAACTCGAGCCGCTCCCGGATCTCCTTCACGATGGGCCGGGCGATGATCCACTCGCGCTCGGTCAATAACAACTGACCGAAATAGACGCGCAGGGCGTTGAGGTCCATGCGGACCAACTCGGCGATGTTTTTCTCCCCCAGCCGAAACGCCAGGCTTTCCTTGCGCAGCCGGCCCCCACCGCAGGCCTTGCAGGGCATCGCGCGCATGTAGCCCTCGGCCCACCGGCGGGCGGTGACCGAGGTGGAGTTGCTGTAGGTGTGCCAGATGTGCTGGTTGATGCCTCCATACCGATGCTTGTAGGCCACCTCGCGGTTCTTGTACGTGTATACGATCTCGAACTGTTCGTCGCCGGCGCCGTCCAGCAGCACCTGCATCTGGCTTTCGGTCAGCTGGTTGAGTGGCGTGTTGAAATCGAATCCGTGGATCTCGGCAACGGCCTTGAGCTGGCTGAACATCCAGATGTCGCGCGGCTTGCCGATCGGTTCGATGCCGCCCTGACCGATGGTTTTGGATGGATTCGGGATGATCAGCGCTGGATCCAGCTCCTGTTTGGTCCCCAGGCCGGCGCACTCGGTGCACGCGCCGTATGGAGAGTTGAACGAGAACGAGTTGGGGGATGGATCCTCATACGACAACCCGTCCTCCGGCGAAAACAGGTGCCGGCTAAACAGGAAGTCCGTCATCTTCTCGCCATCCAGCAGCGCCACCACCAGCGTGCCGCCCCCCATCCCGAGCGCGATGTCGATCGACTGGCTGAGGCGGGTGCGAATGTCCTCCTTGATCACCACGCGGTCGACCACGACTTCGATGTCGTGTGTCTTGTACCGATCGAGCTTCATGCCGTCGGTGATCTCCACCAACTCGCCATTCACCCGAACCCGCGTGAAGCCCTGCCGGCCGATCTGCTCAAAAAGCTCTCGATAATGGCCTTTGCGGCCCTTTACTACAGGCGCCAACAGCAGCAACCGCGTGCCTTCCTCAAACGCTAGAATGCGGTTGATGATTTCGTCGTCCGACTGTTTCCGCATCGGCGCTCCCGAGATGTAGGAGTAGGCCGTGGCGGCGCGCGCGTACAACAAGCGCAGAAAGTCGTAGATTTCCGTGACGGTGCCCACCGTGGAGCGCGGATTGCGGCTCACGGTTTTCTGTTCGATGGAGATAACCGGCGACAGCCCGTCGATGAAATCCAGGTCAGGGCGCTCCATCATCCCGAGAAACTGGCGAGCATAGGCGCTGAGACTTTCCATGTAGCGCCGCTGCCCCTCGGCATAAATCGTATCGAAGGCGAGGCTGGATTTACCCGAACCGGACAGCCCGGTGATCACGACCAACTGGTCCCGGGGAATATCGAGGTCGATATTCTTCAGATTGTGTTCACGCGCGCCCCGAATAATGATGCGCTCGTCCATGCTCTTCGCCGTTTATTGATGCCGATACGTGGTATTATCAGAGTGGAATTTATACACACACCTTTGAGTTTCCGGCTCGCACACATGTTTTTTACACATTCCTCGTTCTGGCCTAATCTGGCGGTTTGCTGCTGCCTCCCCGTTGCGCTCGCGGCCTGCGAGCCCGCACAAGATCCCGATGCGATTTCTCCGTCTACCGCGGTGTACTTCGAGGCCCTCATGCGCGGGCAGTCGGCCGCGTTTGCGGATACCGTGGAGATGGTCGTGCGAGATGCTGAAAGCTGGGACGCGTTGCTGGGCAGGCTTGAAACGCTGCTGCCCATGCCCCCCGTCGATTTTACAGATGCGATGGTACTGCTCGTCGCCGTCCCCACGCCGACGGGCGGGACGAACATCCAGTTCGATTCCGTCGAGGACGACGGACAAACCTGGATCGCCACCTACTCGATCGGTATGCCGGCGCGCGACTGCCGCGCGATCGACGGCATCGCCGTTCCATTTCAAGCTGTCGTCGTCCCCCGGAGCGACCGCCCCGTCCGGTTCGAGCATAGCATCGAACCCTATCCATGCACGATGCAATGATTACGTCATACTATTGGAAATTGCCGGGTAAAGATTAAATGGGAATGGGGGTGCGGTGATGCCACTGGAACCAGAAACGTCCCTTTAACCTGTAATTTTTAATCTGTAAGATCACCCTATGCGACCGCCATATCCACATGGGCGAGGGTCGGGTTGTCCACGCGAATGTCGCTCTCGATGTTGCCGTCGCGCAGCCGGACCACACGGCGGGCGTGACGGGCGACATCTTCTTCGTGGGTCACGACCAGGAGCGTGTTGCCCTGCCGGTACAGCAACTCGAATAGGTGCATGATCTCGTCACCGGTCTTCGAGTCCAGGTTGCCGGTCGGCTCATCCGCCATCAAGATGGAAGGCTTGTTGACGAGGGCGCGGGCCACAGCCACGCGCTGGCGCTGACCGCCGGACAATTCGTTGGGCTTATGAGACATGCGATCGCCCAATCCCACACTCTGCAACGCGCGTATGGCCTGTTCGCGACGGGCGGACTTCCGCATGCCGGCGTACACGAGTGGGAGCTCGACGTTCTGGAGACAGGTGACCCGGGGCAGCAGGTTAAACGTCTGGAATACGAACCCAATTTCTCGATTCCGGATCATGGCCAGCTCGTTATCGCTCATCTCACTCACACTCTGGCCGTTCAGAAAATAGGTGCCGCTCGTCGGGGTGTCGAGGCAGCCGATGATGTTCATCATCGTGGACTTGCCAGATCCGGATGGCCCCATAATGGCCACGTATTCGTTTACATCCACCTTCAGCGACACGCCGTCGAGCGCGCGCACCTCCTGATCGCCCATCTGGTAGACTTTTGTGACGCGAGTAAGCTCGATCAACGACTGGTCGGGATTCTTCATTGCAGCGCGTTGCGTTTGGGGATTAGCGGGGCCCGATGGCCGGGCGGCCTTTACGTTCTTCGAGCTTTACGGCGGCATCGGGCTCAAGTTGCCGGCTGATGGCGCTGTAGGGACCGATAATCACCTTCTCCGTACCCGTAAGACCGCTCTTGATTTCGATATGGGTATCATCCGAAATGCCGGTTTCAACCTCCAGCATCTGAGCCTTCCCGTCCACCATTACAAAGATGACTTTGCGCAGGTCCTCGACGACATTCTCCGGCTCACCCGCCTCCTGTACGCCGGCTTCCTGGTTGTCCACTTCCTGCATTGGCGTCGCCGACTCATCCGAGGCTTCCGCTTCGGCCTTGATTCGGTTGAAATCCCGAACCGTTACGGCCTGGATAGGGATGACGATGGCGTCACGCACCGTCTCGGTGAACACATCCACCGTCCCGCTCATTCCCGGGCGGAAGTTGGGCGATTCTAGCGGCGTCGGTGGGACTTCCTCCTGGCGCACGCCACGGGAAGCCGCCATCCCTTCCTTTTCGTCCAGATTGTGGGTATCCACGATCCGAATCTTGACCGGGAAGTTCGTCACTTGCTCCTGCGTGCCGGCGCCCGTGACGCGCGCCGAGTTCGCGATCTCGGTGACGACGCCACGGAAGCCGCGCTCCGGGTAGGCGTCGACTTCGATCAGCGCGGAATCGTTTAACGTGACGTTCACCACGTCGTTTTCGTTGACGTCTACTTCGATCTCCATCTGATCCAGCTTCGCCAGACGCATCATCTCGGTGCCGGCCATCTGGCTGGTGCCCACCACGCGTTCGCCCAACTCCACGTCCAGCATGCTGATCGTGCCGCTCATCGGGGCGTAAATCGCCGTCTTCGCCAACTGCTCTCGCACCTCCTTCAACTGCGCCTCGCTGCTGCGGACAGAGTATTCGGCGGCTTCGTAGCCGGCTTTAGCCACCTCAAACTGCGATTCCGTGCGCTGAAACTCGCTCTCGGAGACGGCCTGCTTATCGAATAACCCCCGCTGACGCTTGAGTTCGATCTCGGCAATCAACATGTCCGCACGCCGCTGAGCGAGCATGGCCTTGGACTGAAGCACGCTGGCCTCGCCGCGCTCCACCTGGGCGGCATAGTCGTCCTGACGGATGCGAACCAGCAACTGCCCCTGCTCCACATAGTCACCTTCGTTGATGGGAAGAGCTACAATTTCACCGGGCACGTCCGGGCTGATCTTAACCTCGATTTCCGGCTGAATCTTACCGGATGCGGTTACCATCTGGGTGATATTCCGCCGTTCAATGTCGGCTACTTCGACGACCAGCGACGTGTCTTTTTCGCCCAACACGCCGGCAGCGCGCAGACCCGCCAGCGCGCCGACCACCACCACAAGTCCAATCAGCAGGTACACAATCAGTCGTGTAGCTGACGTTTTTTTCTTCGCCATATAAGGTGGCCAACCCGGCCTTTCAAGTAGGGAGATGCGAAAGAGGCGCCCGAAGGCGCCTCCAAATAACCGTCAAACGGGCTTATGGTTGCTGAAACAACGGCTCGGTCGGATTGAGCCGGCCCATGTAGTAATCAATCAACTTTTTCTGGAAGAGAAAATCGAACCGGGCCTGCGTGCGGTCGCTCGCGGCTTGCACGAAGTTGGCGCGCGCTTGCGATAACTCCACAAGCGTCGCCGCGCCTACATTGTAGCGCTCCTGCTCCGCCGTGAGGGCCTGCTGAGCCGCGATTTCTTGCTTCTCGGTCACGTCGAGCCGCTTTTCGGTAGTGACGTAATCCAGGTACGCCTGCCGTACGTCCAGCGCGATGTTCTGCTGGAGGTCTTCCAGGACCAGACGCGAGTTATCGTACTGCACACGCGCTTGCTGGATAAAATTGCTGGTCTCGAAGCGATCGAAAATAGGGATGCTCAGGTTAAGTCCGATCGAGCTACTCCGGCGAATGTCGGTGAACTGGTCCGAAAAGCTGAACGTACTCTGGTCGTCATAATTCGAACTGGTATTCGCCGCGAGGCTCAGGCTCGGGAAGAAGCCGGATCGCGCCGCCCGGATACCCTCACGCGCCGCGATGATGTCATTTTCACGCGCCTTCAGGTCCAACCGCTGCCCGAACGCCTCCTGAAGCATCACGGGCACCTCGTATTGCTGCGGCATCAGAAGCGCATCGGTCACTTCCGGCGCTACGAATGCGTAAGCGCCGAAAGGGTCGAGCTGCAAGACTTGCATTAGGCCGACTTCGCCCAACTGATACGCCCGCTCGGCATTGATGAGGGTTAGCTCGGCATTGGCCGTGGCGGCCTGCTGCTGGTAGAGGTCCGAGATGGGACGCGAGCCCACATTGGTGAACTCCTCGATCTGAACGAGTTGCTGCCGTTGGGATTCCAGGTTCTCTTGCTGGATCAGGATCTGCTCCCGCCGTTCGAGAAGGTTGAGGTAGCTGGACATCACGTTGAACACGACTGTCTGCCGCTGCCGCTCAAAGTCGAAGTCGCTCGCTTCCAGGTTTCGCTGCGCCTGACGGTACGCCGAAACGCGCCCGAACCCATCGAACAGGGTGACCCGGCTACTCGCCGAGGCGTTCATGCGGTTCGTGGTCTGATCGACGAAGTCCAATACCTCCGTACTGAAGTTCCGGCCGTAGTTCTGGCTGGCGTTGGCGTTCATAGAAAGATCGGGAAGGAAGGCGCTTCGCTGACGCGAGAGGTTGATCGCGTCCAACTCCACGGTGTTCGCGGAGCGCATCAACGACACGTTCTGCTCGAGGGCGATACGTACAGCCTCATCGAAGGTGATCTGCGTGGGGGTTTGCGCCTGGCTGTAGCGGGGTGCGAAACCGGCGAGCGCAAGGAATACGCCGGCTACGAGCAGCGATGAAAAGCGATAAAGGCGCCAGTCGGGCGAGGGCTTTGGCAAAGTCATGACGGTTTCGGGACGAGCGAACAATCTGGATGTAATCGTAAACAACGCTCCTGTACGCCTCGTCACTTCAGTTGTTACGGGACGCCGGAAACGAGATCCCTTCGCTGACTTTCAACGGTGCGGGGCTCGTGCGGAGGGGGAGGGATTCGAACCCTCGATACCCGCGAAGGTATGCTGGTTTTCAAGACCAGTGCGTTCAACCGCTCTGCCACCCCTCCTACGATCCCGATCGGATGTAGATCGGGTTAAAAAGCGCCACTATTACGCGATACCGCGGGGGATGTTCAGGAATCTCTGCCGATGCGCTATTTTTTAACGTTCTTAACGTTCTCTTGCAATCGATCACACCCATGGACGCATCCCGTTTCCAGCCAGCCGGAGGCTCTGTCACGCTCTCCACCGCGACTGGCGTCGCTCGCATCAAGTTCACCACGCCCAACCACAATGCGCTCCCGGCCGAGATCCTGGCGCAGCTGGCCGATCGCATCGAGGAAGCCGGCCACGCACCCGACGTGCGGGTGATCGTTCTGTCGAGCGGGGGGGATCGGACCTTCTGCGCCGGCGCTGGCTTCGATGAACTCGCGGCCATTGACAACGAGGCCTCCGGCAGGCGGTTCTTTGGTGGATTCGCCCGCGTCATCAACGCCTGCCGGCGCTGTCCACACCTGATCATCGGTAGGATCCAGGGCAAAGCCGTCGGCGGTGGGGTGGGACTGGCGGCCGCGGTCGACTATGCGCTCGCGACGGAGCACGCCGCCGTCCGCCTTAGCGAACTGTCCATCGGCATCGGACCCTTCGTGGTCGGGCCGGCCATCGAACGAAAGATCGGGAACGCCGCCTTCGCGGCACTGGCGATCGATACAACCGAACGGCCGGCGTCCTGGGCGCACGAACACGGCCTTTACGCCGCGCTCCACCCCTCTATCGAGGCGCTCGACCGCGCCGTGGAAGACCTCGCCGCCCGGCTCGCCGGCTTCAGCCCGGATGCGTTGGCCGCGCTCAAGCACGTCCTGTGGGAGGGGACCGATCACTGGGAGACCCTGCTGGAAGAGCGTGCCGCCCTCAGTGGCCGGCTGGTGCTGGCCTCCGTGGCCCAGGAGGCGCTCCGCCGGATCCGGGAGCGCTGAGGTAATAGTTCAGCTACAACCGCACGATCTTCCGGGAGATCACCGCCGGCCCGGTCCGCAGACGGACCACATAGATGCCGGCGCTCGAGCGGCGGCCGCCGGCGTCCCACCCGTCCCATTCGGCCTGATGGCTACCGGCAGGTTGCCGGCCATTAAAAAGTGTCGCGACCCGACGTCCCTGGAGATCGAAGACCTCGATGGACACGGTTGCGTCTCCGGCCGGCACGGTGTAACGGACAACCGTCTCTTCCCGGAAGGGATTCGGAAAACTGGGATGCAACGCGAACCCATCCAGCAGCCGTTCCGCCTTCTCCGTCGATGTGGCGGTTGGCAGCGGCCGGAAAGCGATGCTGCGGGGCACCTGAAGGCCGCCCGCGGTGATGTCTCGTTCGTGCTTCCGGTCCTGCGCGTATTGCTGCACCACGTTCTGGCTGAACGACGTGACGTACATATGATTCAGATCGTCAAACGCGATACCCTGTGGGGTGTCCATATGGTGGGTGATCGCGGCGATGAACCTGCCCGTCGTATCAAATACCGCCACATTGTTGGAGCTGCCGCCTGAAACGTACAACAAGTCGCTAATATCGCGGGCGATACTCATCGGGCTGAGCAGCCCGCCGCCGGTGAACGTCTTCACGAAGGCGTCGGAGGGGGAGAACTTGACAACCTCGTTGGTAAGCGCGCTGGAGACGTAGCTGTTGCCATGGGTGTCGAATGCGACGCAGTTGGTGCCGTTTAATCCGCCTCCCGTAAACGAGCGGAGGAAGGCGCCATCGAGGTCGAAAACAACGACCTGATCGTTGTTATAGCTCCCGACGTACAATTCGCCAGCCGGGGAGATCGCCATCCCGGTAGGGCCGTCCAGTTCGGCGTGCGCGAAGGAGGTGATGTACGCCTCGTCGGACCCAAAAACAAGGATCTGGTCGTTGTTCTGACTGGCGACATACAGGCGGTCGTTGGGGCCGAAGACGACGCCTCGGGGGCCGGCGAGATGGTCCTGTATGATGTCGCGCAGGTAGACGCCCGTGGAGTCGAATACGGTCACCTTGTCCCCAGCGAAGCTGGATACGTAGAAGTTGCCCGTGCGCGCCGGCGGGAGGCGGGTTTCCGCGAGGAAGGGACGGGAGACCAGAAACAGGGAGAGCAGGGCGGCCAGGGTGAAGGAGAGGACCGATTTCATGTGCAAGCGGTGATTAATGTTGGTAATCGGAAGTCAGGACGGCGATGCCCACACGCGAAAAGATGGGCAAATCGGACCCTCATCCGGTCAACCTGCCATAATCCAGAAGGCGATCATGCCGAGTAGGGTACTGATGGCCATGGTCCACACCATGCCCAGACGGGTGCGAAACGTGGCGAAACCGGCAAACAGTGCTATGGCCACGAGGACGGGATCGAGGGTGGACCAGGACGGGATATAAAGCCGCACGCCATGCCAGTACGATTCGTCGACTACCCCAAACAGGGTGTGAAGGGCGAACCATAAAGCCAGGTTGAGCACAACACCGACGACCGCCGCGGTAATAGCAGACAGGGCCGCCGAAAGCGTTTTTTTGCCACGAAGATATTCGATGTAAGGTGCTCCGAGGAATATCCAGAGGAAACACGGCGCAAACGTCACCCAGGTTGTCACCACGGAGCCGAAGACGCCGGCCCACACCGGATCGATACCTGCCGCGTGTCGGAACGCGCCCATAAAACCTACAAACTGAACGACCTGGATCAGCGGGCCCGGTGTTGTTTCCGCCATTCCCAATCCATCGAGCATTTCGCCAGGCTCCAGCCAGTCGAATGTCGCGACCGCTTCCTGAGCGATGTACGCCAGCACGGAGTAAGCACCGCCAAACGTCACCACGGCCGCCTTGCTGAAGAACCACCCTTCTTGTACGAACACGCTCTCGGGTCCTAACCAGGCGGAGAGTACGAGTAGCGGCGCCAGCCAGATCGTCAGCCAGGTGATCGCGGTGCGAACGGAACGCATCGCGGCCGGACGCGCAACCGGTTGCAGTCGGTCGGTCGCAAAGGCGATCTCCTCGACGTTATCGGAGGTCTGGCGCGGCTTGATCACGTAGAACGATGATTCGTAAAATCGCCCGCCCCACAGACCCAGGACGCCGGCGGATAACACGATCCACGGGAACGCGATGCCGAGGAAGAAAATGCCAACAAATGCGAGGATCGCAATACCCAACATGACATTATTCTTCAACACACGTCGCCCGATTCGAAATACGGCTTCCAGGACAATGGCCAAAATCGCAGGCTTCAGGCCATAAAAGAGTGCCTCGATCGCCGCGGTTTGCTGGAATTTGGCATACAGGACACTCAGCGCGAGAATGGACAGAAACCCGGGTAGGATAAACAAACCGCCGGCCATAAGTCCCCCGCGTACCCGATGCAGCAACCATCCGACATACGTGGCCAGCTGCTGGGCTTCAGGACCAGGCAACAACATACAATAGTTCAGCGCGTGCAGAAAGCGGTCTTCACTGATCCAACGCTTCTCCTCGACCAGCACCCGATGCATGACCGCGATCTGGCCCGCAGGTCCCCCGAAACTATGAATGGCGATATACACCCAAACCCGAAAGGCCTCGCGGATGGAGATACCGTGGGACATGTGAGGGGCCGCGATTGTATCCTCGGGTCGAACATCGGAATCCTTGCCGGACATGTCTGTCTGCGGATTGATTAAGACGATGGGATAGACCGGGGCGCATGGAAAAAAACAAGCCCTGGAAGCATGCCTCCAGGGCTTGGGCGGAGAGGGAGGGATTCGAACCCTCGGTACGTATTGCTACGTACGTCGGTTTAGCAAACCGGTGGTTTCAGCCTCTCACCCACCTCTCCGGGTCGGGACCCATACCCTGGCGATGCAATCGATGTATCGCCGTGGCACGGAATGGCTGAATAGTGCGAAGTAGCGGTCTAACGCGCGATCCGAAGGCTGGTTCGCACGGCCGGGGGGAATTGTGTCGTGCTCGTTAGGCCTTCCCCAGCGCGTCGGCGCCGCTCGTGATTTCGATCAGTTCCTTCGTAATCGCATCCTGGCGCGCCCGGTTGTATTTCAACTTGAGGTCGCGAATCAAGTCCTCGGCATTGGAGGTCGCATTGTCCATCGCCACCATGCGCGCGCCCTGCTCGGCCGCGTTCGATTCAAGCAACGCCCGCCAGACAGTGAAGTGCAGGAATCGGGGCACGAGGACGTTGAGGATCGAAATCGGATCGGGCTCGAAGATGTAGTCGACCGACTGGCCTTCCTTCGTCTTCGCGACACGTTCGACCACGCGCTCCATCACCGGGGTACGAAACTGGTCCGGCGGGATCGGGAGCAACGGTTCGACGATCCGGTTCTGCGAGATCGTGTTTTTGAACTCGTTATAGATCACCTGAACTTCGTCCCAGCGGCCTTCCCGGTACCCTTCGACCGCCGTATTCACGATCCGGCTGGCGTCCTCGAACTCGAGATCGTTAAACACGCCTCGAAAGTCGCCGACGAGCTGGTGATTCCGACGACGGAAGTACTCATGCGACTTGCGGCCAATACAGATCAGGTGCAGGGCGCCGGCGGCATGATAGGATTCGTACCGTTCCTTGATCGTCTGTTCCGCCAGCTTGATGATGTTGGCGTTAAACGCGCCAGCGAGGCCACGATCGGCCGTGACGATGATCAACAACACATTTTTGACTTCATCGCGGGGCTGAAAAAGTTCGTGCGCGGAGGGGTCGATGTGCTGCTTCAGGTGACTGATGATCTCCCCGAGTTTGTAAGCGTAGGCCCGCATCTCGAAGGTGCGTTCCTGCGCCTTACGCAGCTTGGCCGCGGCCACCATCTTCATGGCGCGCGTCACCTGCTGGGTGCTCTTCACGGAGGAAATCCGCTTACGTATATCGCGAAGGCTCGCCATGGATGAAAGGTTTGAGGTTACAGGTTGGCAGGTTACAGGTTGGCAGAATCTAGTACCATGTCGCCAGGCAAGAGGAACCTGTAACCTGGAACCTGCCAACCTGTAACCAATCACTTGTTCAGGTAAACGCTCGCCAGATCCTGCGCCGTTTTCTTAAACGTGGCCGCGGCCTCATCCGTGAGCGTGCCGCCTTTGACGACGCTCTGGAGGACATCGGCGTGCGAGAGGGTCAGCCGTTCGAGGTATTCTTTCTCGAATTGCTTGATCTTTGCTACCGGAATCTCATCGAGCAGGCCTTGTGTGGCGGCGTAGAGGACGGCAATCTGGTGTTCGACGGGCACGGGCTGGTACTGACCTTGCTTGAGCACTTCCACAAGACGCTCGCCGCGGCGCAGCTGGCGCTGGGTGGCCGCGTCGAGGTCCGAGCCGAACTTCGAGAACGCTTCGAGTTCGCGGAACTGGGCGAGGTCGAGGCGAAGGGTGCCGGCCACTTTTTTCATGGCCTTCGTCTGCGCGTTGCCGCCCACGCGGCTGACGGAGATACCTACGTTGATGGCGGGGCGGACGCCGGCGTTGAAGAGGTCGGCCTCGAGGTAGATCTGCCCGTCGGTGATCGAGATCACGTTCGTCGGGATGTAGGCGGACACGTCGCCGGCCTGGGTTTCGATCACCGGGAGCGCCGTCAACGAGCCACCGCCCTTGATCTTGCCACGGAGCGACGGGGGCACGTCGTTCATCTGACGGGCCACGGCATCCGTGTTGTTGATTTTGGCGGCACGTTCGAGCAGGCGGCTGTGGAGGTAGAACACGTCGCCGGGATACGCTTCGCGGCCTGGCGGGCGCCGAAGCAAAAGCGATACCTGGCGGTAGGCGACGGCCTGTTTCGAGAGGTCGTCGTAGATCACAAGCGCATGCCGGCCGGTGTCGCGGAAGTACTCGCCGATACACGCGCCCGCAAATGGAGCGATGTACTGGAGCGGCGCTGGTGCCGAGGCCGGCGCGTTAACGATGACCGTATAATCCATCGCGCCATTTTCCTCGAGGGCGCGGCGCACGCTGGCCACGGTCGAGTTCTTCTGGCCGACAGCGACGTAGATACAGTAGACAGGCTTGTCCGTCTGGTGCGTTCCTTTCTGGTTGATGATCGCATCCACAAGAACGGCCGTTTTGCCCACCTGACGATCGCCGATGACGAGCTCGCGCTGGCCGCGGCCGATCGGGATCATGGTGTCGATGGCTTTGATGCCGGTCTGCAACGGCTCGGTGACGGGCTGGCGGTAGACGACACCCGGCGCCTTTCGCTCCAGGGGCATGTCAAACTTCTCGCCGCCAAGCGGGCCCAGGCCGTCAATGGGCTCACCCAGGGGATCGATCACCCGGCCAAGCATGCTCTCGGTGACCTGGATCGACGCGATGCGTTCCGTACGCCGGGCCTGGTCGCCTTCCTTGACTTTGTTCGCCTCGCCAAAGAGAACGGCGCCGACATTGTCTTCTTCGAGGTTGAGCACCATGCCGGTCACGCCGCTGCTCGGGAAACTGATGAGCTCGCCGGCCTGGACGTTGGAGAGACCGTAAATGCGTGCGATACCGTCGCCCACCTGCAAGACGGTGCCTACTTCGTAAATGTCCGTGCCTGCCGCGAAACCGCCCAGTTCCTGCTTCAGGACGGCAGTGACTTCATCGGGTCGAATAGCCGTTGCCATAAGTCTCTATCTTAAAAGTGCGTTAACGTCGTACGGTTCGGGAATCAATTTGTGGACAGCTTGCGCTGTTCCAACTGGTCTCTCAATTGGCTCAGTTGGTTAAGCACGCTGCGGTCGTACACCGTATCCCCGACTCGGATCACGACTCCGCCCAGAATAGTCGGGTCGAGATGCGTTTTTAGACGGACAGTCCGTCCCGTGAGGCGCTCCAGGGCGTCGCGTAGCTGCTTCTCTTCCGAGACCTCCAGTGGCAACGCCACTCGCGCATCGGCCTGGACCACGTTCATCTGGTCGTCGCGTAAGGCTCGGTAACTGCGGGCAACCTCCAGAAAGAGGTACTCCCGCCGCTTCTCTACCAGTAGGGCGAGAAACCGGGCCGTCACGGCGTGTACGCGCGGACCGAACAGCGTTGCGATCACGGCGCGTTTTTTCTCAGCGCTCAGGATAGGGTCGGCAAAGAAACGAGCAAGCTCCGACGAGGCGCCGAAGCTCTCCTGGATCATTGCCACGTCCGCATCCACCCGATCGATGGACGCTTCCTGTTCGGCCATCGCATACAGGGCCCGCGCATACCGCCTGGCAATCGTCTGGCTCATAAGGGAAATGGTTGGCGGGTTGGCAGGTTACAGGTTGGCAGACTGTGTGAAGGTGCAAGAACCTGACACCTGTCAACCTGTAACTTGTAACTAATTCTTCGGCAGCTCATCGATGAACTTGCCGACGAGTTTGCGCTGCCGATCGGAGTCGAGATTCTCCTGGAGGATCTTGCCGGCGGCCTGGATCGCCAGATCGGTGACCTGGGCGCGCAGGGACTCGATAGCGCTCTGCGTCTGCTGTTCGATCTCGGCCGTTGCGACAGCGCGCATCCGGGCGACTTCCACCTGGAGCTTCTCTTTTTCGGTCGACCGGATCTGCTCCGCCGCATCGCGGGCGTCCCGGAGGATGCCCTGCGCTTGCTGCTCGGCGTTCCGGCGCGCCACCTCGTTGTCCGACTGGATCTGTCGGGCTTCCGCCAGCGCCTTTTCAGCGCGATCCATCGCCTCCTGGATGGACGACTCGCGGGTTTCGAGCGCTCCGGAGATCGTCGGCCAGGCAAAACGCGAGAGCAGGTACAGCACCAGGCAGAACGTAATGACCGTCCAGATCGCCAGACCCGGATCGACCTTGAGGAGGGTGGGCATCGGTTCGTCGGCCAGTAGGCCAACTAGCATCATTGCCAGCATACGTTCGTTGCGTTTAGGCCTTTCATTCGGCATAGTCCGGCGCCATGTATAGGGACCTGACCGCTTGCCGGGGGCGAAAGCCGGTTGATACGGCTCAGGGCTGGGCGATGAAGAAGAATACCAGCGCGAAAATCTCGGCGAGGATAGCCACGCCTTCGATGAAGGCGCTCAGCAAGATGGCCGTGCCGCGGATGTCGTTGACGGCTTCAGGCTGACGCGCTATGCCCTCGACAGCGGATGCGCCGATGCGGCCGATGCCAAGACCAGCCGCGAGAGCGGCGCCAAGAAGACCAATGCCAGCGGCGATGTAAGCAAGACCTAAGTTACCCATATGGTTTGATGTACGTTGTCGTTAGTGATTGATTGAAACGCGAAAAGAGGCGATCAGTGCGCGGCGTGGACGGTACCGTCCGGCGCATGGTGGGTGTGATCGTCGTGGTGGTGTTCCTCCAGAGCCATGCCGATAAACACGGACGACAGCATGGTGAAGATATAGGCCTGGATGAAGCTGACCAGAATCTTGAGCAGATAGATGAAGATCGTCAGCGGGACGCTGAACAGCACAAACAGGCCACCGACCACCGGGCCAATCTTGGCCGAGAAGATAAAGATCAGCCCTAGCAAACTCACGATGGCAATATGACCCGAAATCATGTTACCGAAAAGACGGAAAGCCAGGGCTACGGGCTTCGTGAAGATGCCGATGACTTCGATAGGGATAAGGATAAACTTGATGCCGATGGGCACGTTGGGCGGCCAGAAAATATGCCTCCAATAGTCCTTACTACCCGAAAACTGCGTAATCATGAATGTGAAAAAGGCGAGTGTGGCCGTCACCATGATGTTGGACGTGGCGGTGACGCCCCAGGGCACGAGGCCCAATAGATTGCCGAGCAGGATGAAGAAAAAGGCCGTTGTCAGATACGGCACGTACTTCTTGTATGTAGGGCCGATCGCCGGCCTGGCCACTTCGTCTCGGATAAACAGAATCAGCACCTCGAGCATGTTTTGCCAGGCTCCTTTCGGCGCCTGCCTGGCGCCGATACCCATCCGGTAGCGGCTTGCCAGACGGAAAGCGATGATCAACAATACCAGCGCCGAGATGAAGACAAACAGTATCTGCCGGCTAATCGAGAAGTCGATCACGACGGCGCCGCCATCTCGCGGGATGACCGGGTAGTAGACCTGCTTGTGCTCTGCCGCAATCGACAGGAGTTCAGCTTCGGCCAATGGCTGTCCAGCCGCGTCGGCGAGTGTATACTGACCCGATTCGACGGCGCCATGCGTGGAACCGAACGCGTCGAAACGGAGCTGGTCGTTCGCGCCACGGGTCAGGAAAAGCCGCGGGAGTTCGATCTTGCGGTGGCCGACCATGAGGTCGAAGTAATACCCATCCGCGGAGTGCCCCACGGCGTCAGGGTTGCCGTCACCCGCGTCCGATCCGTGATCGGCCGTCGGTAACGCCAACAACAAGGCCGCGATCACGGCGCCGATGAGTAACCAGACACGACCGCCACCTAAAAGAGATACAGGCATGCTTACTATTACTAGCGATGTCTTCTATGAAGAGCCGGTTTTCGAATGAAGCCGGCGATGAAGCATCCACACTTCAAGCCCCAGGCCCAGCAGGATCGCACCGGCCAGTGCCAAGGCGAACGCCACGATGTGGACGGGCACAAAAAGCAATACAGCGCTGACCACGAGGAGCACGACGACCATGCGCAGCAGCATGCCGCCGAAGACGAAGATCAGAAACCGATTATCCTGGTATCGATTCGCCAGATGGACCACGCCGAAAACAGCCCCGCCGTAAAGGCAGCCGATCGCGAGGCCGAGCATCACGCCGAACCATACAGTAGTTACCATGAGGATGTTGCCATGGCGGTTTCGGGTCGTCTTTGATCAGACTCATTCAAAAGAACCGCCTGGAAAACGCACTAACAGTAAGAAAGCGCCCCGCAATCGGGGCGCTTCTGGTGAATTCTGGGTGAAAGCGGTTCGCCGCGCTCAGAGGGGCTACTCAGAAGAGCTATGACTTCTCCTCCCGAGCGTCGTGCTCGCGGGTCAGCTGGGCGTTTAATCGGAAAAAGAGGGCAAACATCGCAACCAGACCCAGTACGGATCCGACGAGTGTGAGCCAGGGCATTGTGCCGAGCCAGCGGTCCAGCAATAACCCGCCGCCCACGTAAAACGCGACCGTAGCGCCAGCCTGAATGCCCAGGCCCAGGTAGCGCTGAGCGCCGCCCATGCCCTGGAGCCAGTGGCTCGGAGGTCGTTTTTCAGGAGGATGGACCATGGCGAGACACGAAACGCTTCAGGAAGACGCCTGACGCCCTACTGGTTGGCGGCCACGCGTTTTTCGTTGTGTTGGGCGTTTCCAGGGGAGGAGGAACCTTGTGAAACGGGGTGTACCTTGGCCGTCGGGGCCTCCTTCGTCATCTGGCATTTGCCGTTGAAGATCGACCCTTCTTCGACGATGAGACGCGCGGCTTCGATGTTGCCGTCGACGCGAGCGGAACCCTTGAGTACCAGCAGTTCCTTGATGCGGATCTCACCCTGTACACTGCCGGCGACCTCAGCGTTCGTCGCCATCATCTCGCCCTCAACTACGCCTTCCGTCGCCACGATCGCCTTGCCTCCGACATGGAGTTTGCCGACGATCCGGCCACTGATACGCAGGTCGCTTTCCGAACGAAGCGTTCCTTCGAATACGGTGCCCTCTCCGATCATGTTGATCTGACTGGGGGAGGGCATGCTGCTTATTTGCTGCCTTGCCATGGGTTCTTGTTTATTGCTGCCGAAAAGTGCCATAACTGGTGGGGTTTGCGTGGATAGAGCGCTACCACCCTACGAAAAAATAGCGTGGGTCCTGAGCGAGTCCGTTTAGCCAGAGCTCAAAGTGCAAGTGGGGTCCAGACGTAATCTCGCCGGAATTGCCGCTGTATGCAATGGCTTCACGGTTTCTTACTCGGTCGCCGACGCGCTTCAACAACTGTCGTGCGTGTTTGTATACCGATACGTATCCGTCGGCATGTTGGGCGGAGATGGTGTAGCCGCCTTCATGCGTCCAGTCGGCAAATATCACGTAACCGTCGCCTACCGCTCGGATGATGCTGCCTTCTTCGGCCGCGACATCGACGGCGTAATGTCCTGTCCTTGCGTCGAACCCGCGCGTCAGAAAACCTTCCACGGGGGGGAGCGCGGGGAACGGCACGCTCGAAAGATACTGTGCGCCGGTGGTTGCCGCCAACTTGGGGCCCGGAATAAAGTTGGCCGGCATGCTGGGGATGGTCATGGCCGGCTGATCGTGATCCGCCAGGAAGGACGTGGACGCCTCGAAGTTTGATCGGGGTTGCCGGGGTTGGGGAACCGTCGCCGGGCGGACGGGCTCCTCGACGTTGGCAAAAAGGGTAGAATCCACATGTCCCATGATAAGCATGCGGAGTTGGCTCGCGTAGCTGAGCTGCGCCTCAAGCGAGTCGTGTAAGGCCGCTACCCGCAGGGAATTGACGACAATCTGGCGTTGCATTTCCGCCGTGCCGTCGCTGGGGATGAGTTCCCTGAGCGGCGTGAACGCCACAATGCTCACGGTAATCGCGCCGGCTAACGTCAGCGAAGCCAGCCATAACTGGAGGAATCGGCTCGATTTGACCCGGTACTGGCGTGGGTCCTGGATCTGCCGCTCGTCCATCACGATGATCGTGTAGGTGTTTCGGAAACCTCGGACGAATTCTGAAAGGAACTTTAACAACATCTCGCCGGCGGCTAATAGTCTGACCCGATGAACGGGAGGGGTCGCGTGCGGCTCCGGAAGCAGCCGGGCTATGTGAAAAACGCACGCGTTACGTGACATGGAGCATCTCGCACCGCCCCAGGGTTGGGGAACGTGAAACTATAATGTAATAGGATGGCGTTAGATCCGCCCGGGAAACTTTGCCCGCGCTGCGTTTGTTTACGGCGAGCGAAAAAACTTGCCAGATTCACTCTTTTTAAGCCTCAAATTATATGCCACAGCATAAATCAGCGGCGAAGCGCGTACGGCAAACCCTGCGGCGCACCGAGCAAAACCGGATGCACCGCAGCAGAATGCGCACGTTGATCAAGCAGTTGTCCACCGAACAGGATAAGGAAAAAGCACTGGCGATGTTGCCGGTCGTCAAAGCCTATCTGGATCGGCTGGCCACCAAGCGAATCCTCAACAAGAGCAAAGCCGCTCATTATAAAAGCCGGCTTGAGAAGGGCGTCAACGCTCTTTAACCTCATTACCGGTACGCAGGCAACTTCCCGCATATCGAGTAGTTCGAGTGGTAAGGGGGCAACATGCCTTGCGGGCCATTCGTTAACGGTTTCGTGCTGGCAAGTTTGTTGAAAAAGGGATTATTTTCTTTCATGCTCCCTTGATTTCGCAGAAATAATCGTAATTTCTGGCAATTACGGTCAACGAGTGCTTATTTTCCTGACCGGTTAAAAGGCATTGCGCCCGGCGGCTCTACCCGAACGCCAGGCGATATCCGATTTCCGGCATAATCACATATCTCTCAAGGAGAAAAAAGACATGATGAAACAACTAAGCTCCTCGCTTTTGCTCACGGGTGTGCTTTTCATCGGTGCCTTGAGCATGGTCGGTTGTAAAACCGCAGTCGAGGTTCTTTCGGTGACTGGGCCCGACAGCTTGAGGACGAATGAATCTGGTACCTTCATGGCTAACGTCAATGAAAAGGCCAGCTTACCCATCGAGTACAACTGGAATTTTGGCGATAGCCGCACCGGCATTGGCCAGTCGACGACCCACTCGTTCGGCCAGCCCGGCACCTACACGGTGACCGTTACGGCAACGAACAAGAAAGGCCCGGATTCCGGTGAGACCACGGTTGTCGTATTTCGGCCCCCGGTTCCCGCTGAGATTGTCACGATCAGCGCTAACCCGCAGAACCCCAATACGCGCACTCCCGTCGCCTTTACGTCCAACGTCCGTGGGGATGTGCCGCTGACGTACAGTTGGTCGTTCGGCAACATGGGCAGCAGCACGTCGGCTAACCCGACCTACACGTTCGACACGCCGGGCACCTATACGGTGTCGCTTACGGCGACGAATGCGGATGGCTCGGATACGCGCTCCATGACGCTTACAGTCGGTGTGTTCGAAGCGGAATATTGCAGCGAAGTGATCGAAATGAACGCGGCGTACTTCGCCCGTAACTCGAGCGTCCTGACCCCGGAAGCGCGCGCCGCGCTCCAGGAAAACCTGCAGATCCTCAACGATTGCCCGAACACCTCGGTACGCGTTGAAGGGTATGCGGCTCCTGGCGAACGGAATGCGCAGAGTCTCTCGGAGGATCGCGCACGCGCCGTCGAACAGTTCTACGCCGAGAGCGGCATTGCCATCAGCCGCGCCATGGCGGTCGGCAAAGGCCTCGTGTCCGGCACGACGAGCAAGAAGGAAGGTATCGAGCAGTACCGCCGCGTCGATACGATTCCGGTGCGTTAAGGCTTTTAGCCTGAAACGTATCAACTGAATGGTACAACGGGTCTGCCTGCTTCGGGCAGGCCCGTTTGTGTTTTCCAAAACCGCTGGCTCGGATGTCGCTACCGTGGGCCCGGGCGTATGTGACGAATGCGAGGTAATAGCTCCTCATTTTATCAAGCGCCCGTTTGCTGGTTTTATTGACTGTGCCATGAAAGGCTTCTTCACACGCGCGCTGCTCGCGCTTCCACTCTTGTTTGCCCTCGCGCCGCCGGCAGTCGCCCAGCGCCTCCCCTTCCGAGGGTCTCAGGCGCATGTCGGCATTGGTGCAGGGGTATTTACATACCACGGTCGGCGGGATCTATCAGAGGATCGAAGCGACTCGAACTTTACCCGCGCCAGCGACCCGGCTCTCGTCGTCCTCGGCTCGTTCCCGATTGTTCGCGACCGCTTTTTCTTTCGAGGGATGGTCGGTCTCACGAATCTGGGCGACTTCAACGCAGGGGGAGCGGCTACCAACGAGTTTCTGGAGCGCGAGCTGCTCTGGTTTGAGCCGCAGGTCGTCTATACGCCGCTACCCGGCACCAAACACCGCTGGCTTCCTTACGTCTATTCGGGATTCGGAAGTCTGATCGCCAATCCGTTTGGGGCACCGACTGGCCAGCCCAACCAGCCTGGCGGTCTTCAAAATGGACCCTCCCGTTCTGTCTTTAGCATTCCGCTGGGAGTCGGGATGGATTATTCATTCGCACCCCGATTCTCGGCCTTCCTCGACCTAAGCTTCCGAGTCAACTTTAACTATGTCGTGCGCAACGCCGGCACACGGCATCCACACAATACCTCCCTCATCCTGGCCGGTCTGCGCTTCAATCTGCGTCGCCTCGAGAGGGTGGTCGAAGAAGTGCCCCCTCTGCCGCTCCCAGAGCCGCGGGAATTTCCACCCTACGAGCCTCCGTTGATTCCCGAGGAAGCCGCGCCCGATCGCTGTGTGATCGTGCAGCTAAATACACTCTATTTCGATCCTGCTGAAACGGAGCTATCGCCGGCGAATCGGGCGCGGCTCGATGAAAACGTTGAAGCGCTGCTGGCCAACCCGACCTGTTGCGTCAAGGTGGTGGGCTATACCGAAGGGGGAGACACGCACGAAGAGGCGTACCGCATCGCCCGAGAACGCGCGGAGGTGGTCTTCGACTACTATATAGCCGGAGAAATCGCCGAGGAACGCCTCGCACTCCGCGCCGTAGGTGCTGCCCTGCCGTGTAATCGGAAAGAGGATCCCACCTGCTCACTCAACCGACGCGTCGAGTCGGAGATGGTGGCCTGCACGACCTTTCCGGGATACCGCGAACCCTGAACGCGCGAAGCCGTATCTTGACGGACCTTGCCACCAGGAGTCTTTATCCCCATGCCCGGATTCGATACGGCCGCACAGCAGCGACTCGCCGGCGCGCTCAAGCAGGAAGCCAGTCGACTTGGTTTCGATGCATGCGGCGTTTCTCGTGCCGGTCCGCTCGACGAGGAAGCCGCCCGGCTCGAACAGTGGCTCCATCAGGGGCGACACGGCACGATGGGGTGGATGGCGGACCACTTCGACAAACGCGTCGATCCGCGCCGGCTTGTGGATGGAGCCCGGTCGGTGGTATCGGTGCTCCACAATTATTACCAGCCAGTCGCGCATTCAGAACGTTCGGGGGTGGGCAAGATCAGCCGGTATGCCTGGGGAGACGATTACCACGAGGTGCTGAAGGAGAAGCTGGTCGAACTGTTCGCATGGCTCGATGCGGAAGCCGGCGGCATCGCCGGGCGCGCTTTTGTCGATTCTGCTCCGGTCATGGACAAAGCCTGGGCACGGCGAAGCGGTCTCGGCTGGATGGGCAAACATGCCAATCTCATCAACCGCTCCCTGGGGTCGTTCTTTTTTATCGGCGAACTGATTGTCGACGTTCCCCTCGAACCCGACGGACCGGTGCCCGACCATTGCGGCTCCTGCACCCGCTGCATCGACGCCTGCCCCACAGATGCCATCTACCAGCCGTACGCGGTGGACGCCAACCGCTGCATCGCGTACCTCACCATCGAGCACCGGGCCGACGACATTCCGCCGGCGCTCCAGCGACAGATCGGCGACTGGATCTTCGGATGTGACGTCTGCCAGGATGTGTGTCCCTGGAATAAGTTCAAACATCCGTCCCGCGAACCCCGTTATGCCCCGCGCGATGGGATCGTCGATACGGAGCTTCAGGACTGGATCGAGCTCGACATCGAGGCGTTCCGAAAACGATTCGGCAAAAACCCGGTCAAGCGGACGAAATTCGAGGGCTTTATCCGCAATGTGCGGATGGCCATAGAGAACAATCGTCCGGATCCAGGCCTGGTCGAGGCGCCGGCGTTTCCCTGAGCCTGAATCCACGGCTCATTTTCTAATCGCGATGACCGCATCGCTCTCGTGCTGGCTGACCGCGAGCCAGCCGCTGGCGCCGGCGGAGATCGCCGGGAATGCGGCGTTCTCGAAGCGGATCGGCGTCCACTCCAGGCCATCACCGGTGGTGTGCCCCAGCATTACAGCCTGCGCTGTCTTGTCTTCCCACGTCACGTAAACAGGCGCTCGGTTCGGGTGGTTTTCATACAATTGGACCGTTTGATCGGAGGCTGGCGTTGACATACAGCTTGCCCTGCTAGAAGGCTGCCCATCCGCCGGCTTCGTACGAGTCGAAGTTCGCCGGCTGCAACGTAGGCACCTTCACGCCGCGGTACAGGTCGCCGATTTCGGGGGGATGAAGCCCTGACTCGTGTTGGCGTAGAGGGCAGACGAGGGGCCTCGGATCACCTTGGGCCTCAGGCGACGGGTGGGCCGCGGAGATGGGCGGTCGATGGAGAGATAGGCAAGGGCTCGCCGGCCGGAATTTCATCCTGCGCGAAACCGGATATCGGGGCGAAGAGGACGGGCGGCTGGGCATGCCCTACGGCTACGAATGTACCGAAGAGGCTCCAGTAGGAGCAGGTGAATGCGTCGATATCGTCCGCGACAGTGGTCCCTTTGGGTATGGCGGGAGCAGGGGGCATCGCGTGCCCCATGCCGGCGTGGTGCGCGCCGGCGGCGTCGACGGACACAAGCACGTCGCTCCACGCCATGTAGGCGTAGTGCGAAAGCGGCGCGACGATGATGCCGACGATAAAGCTCGCCAGGACAATCGCTGCGCGGATGTGTCGTAATGTCGGCCTGACGCAAGGTAGCTTAACGGTGTACTTCTACCCCACTCTGCACGTGAGTTTCCTGGATGGATGTAACAATCAGGTTATCCACGAGCGTACGGGATTGACCATCTGGCCTCATGTGGTGGCCTTTTCGGCCGGTGTAACAGTCACCGTGAATTCAAACGCCGGGTTCTGGCCGTCGGTCGGGTCGTCATCGGTCACGGGTTGTTCGTTTCCGGCCGCGTCGTGGGCATCCACACGCACCACATGGCTGCCGGGAGGGGCATCCCACAGATATTCCCAGAGGGTCCACACCCCCCGATAGGGGTAGGGGAATCGGTCCGTATCCGTGAGTTGGAGGGCGCCGAGGATACCGGGGGCGGCCGCGACTAGCTCGTTCAGGGTGAGGAGGCGCGTCGGCCGGGGCGGTGCGCCGTCGATGGTGATGCGGACCTGGTCGATGTGGCCGTGGCCGCTAAGCGCGAAGCCGGCGATCCGTGTCGGGCCGGCGGGGACGCGGGCGCCGCGGAGGATGCTGGTCGACTTACACGCCACATCGATCCGGCCGTCGTCTGCATAGCCAAGCACCTCCTGGTACGTTCCGAACGCGTCGTCGCTGTCGGAGACCTCAACGCGAGTCAACCATTTCACACTTTTATAGCCGTAATAGCCGGGCACCAGGAGCCGGATAGGCGAACCGTGGGTGGCCGACATCGAGTTGCCGTTCATTCCATAGACCAGGAGAGGCTCAACGAGGTCGCTCCGGTTTTCGTCGTACACCCGCTCCAGCGGTAGATTATTCGTAAACCCATCCGCGCCATAAAAGCGCAACCGGCGGCCGCGGCCCCGGTCGATCCCCGCGGCATCGAGGAAAAGCCGGAGCGGGATACCCGTCCAGGTGGCGGTGCCGACCAGCCCCTGGCCGGCGTTGTTGTCCAGGATACACCGGAGCGTGGAGAGCACGGTCGTTTCCTGATCCTGCCGGGCGAGGATATCGTCGAAACGAAGGGTTGAGGGTGAGGCTACGGCGCCGTCGATGGTCATCGACCACGCATCCCGCGCGATCTGCTGGATGCCGGGCCAGTCGCGCACGCCGCCGTCGCCGCCAAATTGCTCAAAAAAGACGTCGTTGGGGGTGATGTACGGCAAGAAATCAATCCCATCCGTTACCGGCTGGACGCCAAAGCTATCGCAGCCGGCCAGCGACGCCAGAGACACGCCGGCCACGATCTGTGCGGAGCGCCGGAAAAATGCGCGTCGTGTGAGTGGTTGATCGCTCATGGATGTCGCGTGCGCTGATAGTCGATACCCAGGAACAACTCGCGGGCGTCGAGGGCGTTGCGGCCCCCCAGGGTGCGGTAGTACTGTGCGCTGAAGCCCAGAGTGCGCAGTGCATCGATGCGGAGCAGACGAAACGGGTAGATGCCGGCGCCCAGTCCGACTTTCACGGCGCGCTGATGCGTCGGGATCGGGTTGAGTGCGGAGAAGCCCACCGTCGGCGCGTCGATGGACCAGATGGCGCCGGCCATGGCCTGTAGCAGCAGGATCCCGTCAAACGGCGTGAGGCCGACCTCGCCGGTGTAGATCATCTCGTGTCCGTAGCGCGGTTTACGGTCCGGGATGCAGTCGATGTCGTTCCCGGGCCGGCACTCCATGGCGTTCGACAACAGGAAGAGGGGCGATCGGTACCGGACGCTGGCGCCGGCCTGGGCATATCCGGGAAACGGCCACAGGCTGAGCCCGTAGTGCAACCCCATCTGCCCATCCCATTGCCCCGTCCCCACACTGGGCGCGTAGTTCCGGGTGTAGCCGGTGGGCACCCCCAGCGTCCCGGTGAGCGCCAGCGCATGTGATGAAGGCCGTACCCCAAACAGCGGCAGCAGGCCAACCCTCAACCCGATCTGTGCGGTTCCAAAGCCGAAAACGCGAAACCGGAAGGCGTGGTCACGGACAAAGATGCGTTTGTACGGCACGTTCAGCACGAGCGTGGCGTGTTCCCAGAGCCCGAGCTCGCTGTAGAGGTACAGGCTACGGTCCTTAAACGTATCGCCGGGGAGGCCGTCGATAAAATCCGTCCGCCGTCCGTCAAAGGTGTACTGGTAGGCCGCCGTGCTGGCGCCGTATGAGACCTTGGTGTACGAGGCGCCTTTCGGGAGCGTCCACGCCTGGGCATGTACGATGCCGCAGCCAATCAGACACCAGAGCAGCCAGGCGGAGCCGAGCCGGACCAGGCATCGTCTCCGCGGGCTGAAGCGTGCATTCATGGGGCGTTCGGTCGGATACTGCCGGCGCGTCAGTTATTGGGCGCGCCTTCAAGGATCCATTGACGGATGACCTGGAAGTCGGCGTCGTCGATCTGGCCGCCGCCTTCGGGCATGCGGCCGCCGATGATGCCGGCATCGCCGCGCAGCTTCCGGATGATGTAGCTGTTTTCGGGATCGCCGCGCGTCACATTGCAGACCCCCAGCTGTTCCGCCTCGTTACCGGGGCCGAGGATGCTGGTAGCGGTCCGTACGGAGAAGTTGGATGGCGGCGTATCGGCCCCGTGGCAGAATTGCGAGTTGCAGCCATAGTTGGCCAGAATCGGCTTGATGTCATCCTCGAACGAGATTGTCGAGGCCGGGTAGTCGCCGGCATTAAAAGCGGTATTGCAGACCAGGGGTTCGTCTTCCGTGCCGGCATGTTCACAGGCGCCGAAGAGCAGGCCAAGGACCAGAACCAGGGTAAACGAGGCCATGCGGTGCAGATTTGTCGTCATGTTAGCGATCTTTCGTTTTCTTGATCTGATGATTGTAGGTATCGGCGATATACAGGGTGAACGTGACTTCATCGTAGAAAATTCCCATGGGCGTGTTGAGCCGGGCCTCCGTCGCCGGCGTGCCGTCGGGCGAGTTGCCGGCCTCGCCAGTGCCCGCGACGGTAGTGATGAAGCCGAAGGGGTCGACTTTTCGGATGACGTGGTTGCCGGAGTCGGCGATGTAGATGTGATGATCTTCCCGGAAGATGACATCGGTCGGTCGGTTGAGTTGTGCCGAGCGCGCGTTGCCTCCGTCCCCGGCATAACCGGGTGAGCCATTGCCGGCAATCGTGGTCACTTCACCCGTGAGCACATTGATACGGCGGACGCGGTGATTTTCGGTATCGGCGACCACCAGCGTCCAGTCGTGGGTGTTCATGTGGATTTTGCCGCCTGGCGTGGGCAGCTCGTCATCGGGGAAGTGGTAACGAGCGATTCCGAGGGGGCCGTCGGAGAAGCCGGCTTGCTCGCCGGAATAGGTGGAGATCACGCCGTCCAGCCCGATGCGTCGAATGCGCTGGTTGTGCTGGTCGGAGACATACATGTCGCCGTTGGGGTCGAAGATGAAGCTGCTTGGCAGGTTCATGCGCGCCTGAACAGCCGGGCCTCCGTCGCCATCGAACCCGGGCGTGGTGCCATAAAAATCAACGGCACGGAGCGTGACCGGGTTGATCACCTTGACCTTCCCATTCTGCCAATCGCTCACGTAGAAATGCCCGCGGGGGCTTATGGTGAGATCGGTCGGGAGCTGGAGCTGGAGTTGACCGGCGTCGCCTTCGGTGCCGTCGCCGGGCATGCCGCTGCCGATGAAGGAAATGACGCTGCCGTCGGGCGTGATCTGGCGGATGGCGTGGTTCTGCCAGTCCACCACATACAGATCCCCGGTTTGCGCGAGCGTAAGAGGCGGCATCGCGACGTCGATCGGGAAGTTGAACCGGGCGTCGTGCGCCGGCCCGCCGTTGCCGGAGAAGCCGGCTTCTCCGGCAACGCCGGCGACGGTGCACAATGGCCCTTCCTCCATGCAGGCGTCGGGACGATCTGGACCGGTCTCGACGGGGTCGTTGAACTCGGAGAAGTCTGGATTAAAATCGCAGCCGGCCACACAAAACGCGCCAAGCACCGCGAAGCGGATGAAGCGGTTGAACGCCCATTCAATACGGGGAGAGCGGATGTGTGGCAGCAGGGTCATGCGTGCGGACAGGAAATAACGACGAGAAACGAAAGCGGATCGGGAAAAAGTGGAAGGGCTGGAGACACGAGGGTTTACGAATCCTCATCCCTCCAGCCCTCTTGTGCGGACATTCGCGAATTATTCCGCGTGGCTGAGGTCGACGCGTTTAATCTGATGGTTAAACGTGTCAGCGATGTACAGCAGGTGGTTCGCTTCGTCGTAGGCGATGCCGTACGGGCGATCCAGTTCGGCTTCCGTGGCCAGTGTGGCGTCCTCGGAGAAGCCGCGCGTTCCGGTGCCGGCAACCGTCGAGACGTTGCCCGCGACGTCGATCTTGCGGATCACGTTATTTTCGGCGTCGGCGATGAACAGTTCCTGATCGTGCGTGAGGTACACGTCGGCTGGGGCGTTAAAGGTGGCCGCCGTTGCCGGCCCGCCGTCGCCGGTGTAGCCGGCCGTGCCGGTGCCGCCGATGGTCGTGACCGCACCCGTCGCCAGATCGATCTTGCGGATACGATGGTTCTGCGTGTCGGCCATGTAGAGGGTCGTGCGATCGTCGTTGATCGCGATACGGCCGCCCGGGCCGGCGTCGGGACCAGCGGGCAGCGAGAACTGCGCGGCTATGCCGACGCCATCCGCGTAGCCGCGGGCGCCGCCGGCGAACGTGTTGATCGTCCCGTCCGTCGTGACCTTCCGGATGCGCTGGTTGGCCTGGTCGGAGATGTACATATTGCCGTCGAAGTCGAATACGAGGCTGCTCGGCAGGTCCATCTTAGCCGCCGTCGCGGGGCCGCCGTCGCCCACGAAGCCCTGGGTGCTGCCCACGGCGACCGACGTTTCCATGGTCGCGCTGTCGAACTTTTTGATCTTCCAGTTGTGCCAGGCAACCAGGTAGTAGTCGCCATCGTCACCGATCACGAAGCCGGTCGGGTGGTTCAACGACAGCTGGTCGGCAGGGCCGACGTTGTCGTCGCCGAGCTGACTGATCCCGATGAAGTTCTCCGTGATGCCGGCCGGCGTAATCTTACGGACGACGTGGTTGTTCCAGTCGGTGATATACAGTTCGCCGGCCGTTCCGACGGTCACATCGACAGGCCAGTAGTGGAGGGACTCGATGGCAAGCGTGCCTTCTCGGGTGAACCCCGCGCTGCCGGCGACACCCGATACGTTGCAGAGGATGCCTTCTCCGCCACAGGCTTCAGCCTCGGGATCCGAAGCTCCGTCGCATCCCATCAGGCCGACACTCAGGCCGAGCGCCAGAGCCAGGGAAGAAAGACCTTTGACGCTTCTTAGCGTCGTAAAGACGCGATTCGTTTTCATGTAGTAATTACCTCCAGAATAGTTAGGACTATGCGAATTGCAGAGTTGATTTTGGGTGCATCGTGTAGGTACGAGCCGGTGGAGCTCGTTGCCGTGGGACTAAGTAACGCAATTGATGTGAGGGACTGCAATCGCATGCATGTGTGGC
This sequence comes from Rhodothermales bacterium, assembly GCA_034439735.1. Classification (NCBI taxonomy): domain Bacteria; kingdom Pseudomonadati; phylum Rhodothermota; class Rhodothermia; order Rhodothermales; species Rhodothermales bacterium. Next base: position 36,362 of record JAWXAX010000098.1, read on the forward strand.
GGGGGATGCCCTACATCCCCCTGGAATCTGACTATGATCGGCATTTTGACAGGCATTGGCAGGTTATCGTGGGAGTAGTATGTGGTAGCGTTTGATTCCAGGAGTGGCCTTCCCATCACATGAAGATGTGAGCATAGCCAAAGGCGCATATGTAAGGAGTCAATTCAACCCTGTCGAAGCGCCGACGTAGACGTATCATCCTGTTTCATCCCGATCTGCGCGCCTGCCGGGCCCCACGTTTAAGGAATCGTACGAAATACGCGATCCTTCGAAACAACGTGTCCCGCCTACCGCGCCCGGCCCGGGACTCCAGTCAGCCCCTCGCCTCTCATGATGCGCCCCGCCGCTTTGCGGCGACACGCAGTCGACCTCTACCGGGGTCGCCTTCGTCGATTCACCGGACCTCGGCCCGAGTTCCTGCCTATCGGACGATGCCTACAATGACCCACAGAATACCTATGCGTATGTTTTGCCGGATCGCTTGTGCGGCGATCCTTCTGTACGGCATGACTTCGCCGGCTGTGGCCGGAAGCCGTGTCCCGTTTCGTCACTATTCGATTTCCGAGGGACTGCCGCACGAAAACGTAAAAGCGCTGGCCCAGACGGCGGATGGCCGGCTGTGGATCGGCACGTCCGCCGGGTTGAGTGTGTTCAACGGGGCGGAGTTTATCGACATCGACTTCGCCGATCTGGCCACGCCGGCGTCGGTCTACGAGCTGGAGGCCATGCCGGACGGTAGCCTCTGGGTGGCTACTGTATCCCACGGGGTGTGGTTCGTCCAGGACGGTAGGGCGACCCAGCCGTTTCCGATGCTGGCCAACGAGCGGATCCATCGCTTCGTCCTGCGCGAGGATACATTATTTTTGTTTGGACCTCAGATGAGATGGTCCATCGATCTCGCCACGCAGACGATTGGACGATCCCCCTACCGGTATGCCGCCGGGACGCCGCAGGGCGCCGGCATCGTCAGCGCCGATATCGCTGCGGACGGCACGGTGTGGGTACTCGACGGCCGGCTGGGGCCGGGCCGGATGATGGAAGATGGTGTCGTCCACTTCCGTCAGGAGCTCGCGCAGATGCAGGCCTCGACCTGGCGCTTTCTCCGCTTCGACATGTATGGTACCGGCTGGGTCACGCATCAGCACGAGGGCCTCTACCGGATCGTTTCTGACGGTTCCCTCGAACTCGTCCTTGCCGCGAACGGGGCCGAACACATATGCGTCACGCCGGATCGCATCGCCGTGGCCTCCGGGCGGCTCGGCGGCCTCATGTGGGATCTTCAGAAAGAGGCGCCCATCACCCCACTCGATGAACAACGCGGGCTACCCACCAACCGGATCAACTGCCTCTTTCGCGACAATGAGGGCAATACGTGGATCGGCACGCAGGACGGCTTGGTGCAACTGATCAACCCGGGTGTGGAACATGTGATGGAAGCGGCCGGCCAACCCCTGGTCGAGCTCGAAGGCATCGGCCGCGCCGGCGACGGTTCGATCTGGGTTGCGTCTCGGACGGGGGGCCTCGTGCGGGTTGCCCCACAACCCGGCGTGTTTCAGCCCGCCCCTGACGCGCGGTGGACGGCGCTCATCGATGGCCAGGACGGTCAGCTGTATGCGCTGGAGGACCACGCCTGGTATCGGTTCGCCAGCGCGGAGCGCTGGGTTCAGGTCGGACCGCACGATGGCGCAATCCGCGGGGTTGTGGATGGCGCCGGCGCCGGCTTCTTCAAACAATCGGACGGCCTCTATCGGCACGATCCCGATGGCACGAAAGATCGGCTTGTGAACTGGTTGCCGGATGAGCGCATGTTGTACGAACACACCCTGACGCCCGACGGCAGGCTCCTGGTGTGGGATAACGGCCGGCTGCTCGACGTGGAGAAGCAGTCGTCCGCCGATACCGGCGTGGCGGAGGTCCGGGTGATCGCGGAGTTTCCAGCGCTGCGCGGCGTGGGCGTCCGAACGGTCGCGATGGATTCAGGGCGTCGCATCTGGGTGTCGCTGCAAGGTCGCGGGCTGTTTTGCATCCAGGGAGACGATGTACTCTTCGTACTCCCGGACCAGGAGATCACGCGTGTCGAGCAACTCAACGATAGCTTGATGGCCGTCGAGGCCCACGACGGCCTGCACGCCTTCGCCTTTCGGCAGATCGATAACGGCATTCGCCGGCTCCGCCTGGGCAATGCCGTAAAAAAAGCATTGACGCCCCGGTATCACATTGGACAGTCGGATGGCCTGTTGTCCAGTATCGTAGCCGGCGCAGTGACTAGCGCCGAAGCGCTCTGGGTCGCCCATCCGGGCGGCCTCACCGTCATGCCGCTTTCGGTTGTATACCGCGAGCTGCCCCCACCTACCGTGTTGCTCACGGCGGTGAATTTGAACGGAATCAACAACACGCCGGCCCTGCCGCTGCGTTTTTCTGCCCGCGACCGGAATGTAGGTTTTTCGTTCAGTTCCACAGCATTCGCCAGCCAGCATCGGGTGTATTACCGCTACCGGTTGCGTGGCTTCGACAACATGTGGCGGGAAACCGATGAAAACGCGGTGCACTACGCGGACCTTCCCTCGGGTTCATACCAGTTCGAGGTGCAGGCCGGCGTGGAGCCCAATGTATTCAGTCAGGCAGTAGCCTACGCATTTGCGATTCCGAGACCGTTCCATGAACACCCGATTGTGTGGGCCTCCGCACTGTTGCTCTTACTCGGTGCGCTGTATGGCGGTCATCGGTACCGCGTCCGCCACCTCGTCCATATCGAACGTACACGCACCCAGATCGCGATGGATCTTCACGACGACATCGGAAGCTCCCTGATGAGTCTGTCCCTGCTCTCCACCATGGCGCGCCAGCGTAGCGAGCAGAAGGAAGAGGTATCGCCGCTATTGTCGGAAATCGGCCTCACCGCTAGCGCACTCGTAGATAGTATGTCCGACATCGTATGGGCGATCGATCCGATGCAGGATACGTTTCGAAGCGTCATCGAACGGCTCCAGGGGTTCGCGCAACGGATGACGGCGTCCAGCGATATCGATATCGAATGGCAGATCGGGCCGGAGATCGATGCGATCGTGTTTCCGCCCCGCGTTCGGCGCAATCTCTACCTGATTGTGAAGGAAGCGATGACAAACGCGATCAAACACAGCGGGAGCGCGATGATCGTGATTCGTATGCGATCGGAGGAGCATGCATTGACTGTGGAGGTGGAAGACAGCGGCAAGGGGCTCCCATCGGGCACGCCGGCCGGAGGATATGGCTTACGGACGATGCGCATGCGCGCCGGCAAATCCGGCGCATCGCTCTTCATCCACGCCGTCGAGCAGGGCGGCACCCGTGTTACCGTCCGCTGCCCGTTTAATGCACAGGCCTGAACCCATTGCCAACCCCATGAGCACATCCCCTGAATCGAGTATCGCCGTCGCCATCGTGGAAGATGACAACGGGCTGCGGCAGGGCATGCGGTGGATGATCGAGTCCTCGCCTGGCTTCCTGTGTTACGGGGCCTATGGCTCGTGTGAGGAGGCCATAGGGACCTGGCGAGCCACACCTCCGCCGGCTGGGCTCATCGTGCTCATGGATGTCGGGCTGCCGGGCATGACGGGCATCGAGGGCACCCGGATCGTGCGCCAGGAGTGGCCGGGTTTGCTCATCCTCACAATCACGATGTTTGAGGATACAGATACGATCCTCCAGGCCATTCGCGCTGGCGCCGTCGGGTACCTGATCAAATCCATCGCGCCGCCCGACCTGCTCCAGGCCATTCGTGTGGTTCGCGGCGGGGGGAGTTTTCTTTCAGGGCCCGTGGCCCTCAAAATCCTCGAACAGTTCCAGCATACCGGCGATCCGCGCTCCGAATACGAGCTGTCGCCGCGTGAGGAGGAGATTCTCCAGGGCCTCGTGAACGGGTATACCTACAAGCGCCTTGCGGATCATCTCGGCATAAGCATCGATACCGTCCGCTCCCACATCAAGAATCTGTACGACAAGCTGCACGTCCACTCGCGGAACGAGGCGGTGGCGCTGGCCGTCCGATACGGCCTTCGCCCGAAGGAGACGGCCTGAAGGGTTGATCAGGCTGTCGGCAACACGAGTTTAAAGGTGGAACCGACACCCTTTTTGCTGACGACTTCGATGCGACCCTCCATGAGCCCCACAAACAGTTTCGCCAGCGCCAGGCCCAGGCCGGCGCCAGGGTACGTTCGATTGAGGCGGTCGTCCTCCTGCGTGAACGGGGTGAAAAGCATGTCCATGAATTCGGTCGACATCCCGATGCCGGTATCCGTCACCTCGATTTCTACCTCGTGCCCCTGGTGGTGGGTCGCCAGGCGTACGATGCCGGTGTCGGTGAACTTGGCGGCGTTCGAGAGCAGGATATCGAGCACCTGATAGAGGCGCTTACGGTCGCTCCGGACCATGATCTCGTCGCCATCGAGTTCCAGTTCGAAGCGGACGCCTTTCCGCGCCAGCAGCTCCCCATTCTGATTCGCTACCGGGCGCAGCGTATCATGCAGACCAATGGGGAGGAGCGGGAGCTGTCGCATGTTAGATAGGTCGAACAGCTCATTGGTGAGCAGCAGTAACTTCTGGGCGTTTTCGTGGATGGCCGTGGTGAACTCGTCAATCTGAGGCGGAAGCCCCGCCGGCATCGCCGCCCCAAGTTCCGTCAGCTCCTGACGCAGCAACTCGGCGTAGCCGTTGATGACCCCGAGCGGGGTGCGAAATTCGTGGCTCATCGTGTGGATGAACACGTGCTGCATCTGCGCCAACCAGTCGTCCGGAGGCGCAGGATGCGCCGTGACGGACGGCGCTTTGGCCTGGATCTTCTCCTCCTCCCTGTCAAACACCAGCACGGCGCCCTGGACGGTCTGCCGTGCATCTCGGACGGCGGTCCCGCGAATACGAAGCGGGTGCGCGGTGGATTCCGGGCCCATCCGGTAGAGCGACGTAAGGGAAAAGTCGGTAGCCCGGCCATTTAGCAGCGCACGAATCGAAGCGAGTAACCCTTCATCAAACCCGCTAAGATGGTACATGGTGAGCGGGTTCAAGCTCCTATCGAAGAACGACGTGTCGAACAACGACCAGAACCGAGCATTGGCATACAGCACCTTACCGGCCGCGTTCATGAACAGCGTCGCCGAAGGGGAGTGCTCGATAAAGAGGTGCAACTGAGGTATCGGCGCATCGTGCCCTGGAAGGCCATCGCCTTCGGTTGAGGAGCCGACTACAAAACGCTCAATTTCCATGGAGGTACGAGGTCGCGCCGGGTGAAGTCGCCGGCAGCGGTGGACCGCCGGCCAGGCCGGCGACGGATGGTACGAATGCGTCTCCCCGGGTGCAACATGGCGCGTGGGACGGGGGTACTTTTTCGGGACGCCGGGATGAGGCTGACGCCAGGAAGGTATTTTCTCAATCGGGGACTTATTCCAGTAAGCAGGACGGATGTCCGCCGCGGAAGATGCCCTCTGCGCTGGATCCACGCGAGTCGCGGCTCTTGCCGATCCCCATCGCGTGGGTCACCGTAGTGTAAATCAAATTCGGGGCCAAAGTGTGCAAAGGGCGCTACGAATGGACTCAGGCGTGGCTCGCGGCATCCCCTCTGCGCTCGGCCGGCACAACGGCCTGGAGCCACGCCAGTCCGCTCAAAACCTGCAACGAGGCGAACACCAGGAAAGCGGTCTGCAACGAAAATCCTCCATATTCCAGCATGAGGCTGGCCGCGAGGATCGACAGGCTTTCGGTGCCGAGTACAAGCAGCATTTCGGATGCGAATACGCGTCCCCGATACGCATCGATCGTGCGCTGCTGGAGGAGGACGGTAGAGAATACCCAGTTGGCGCCACTCGCGGCATGGGCGCAGCCTACGGCCAGCATGGCGCCGATCGGCCAGGCATGAAATCCGATGGTGAGGTACGACAGCCCGCTCAGGGAGATACAGACCCCGAGCACCGCCGGCCATCGTTTCTGGTCGACAAAGAGGTTTCGGGCCAGAACAGGTCCAATGCCGGTCCCGATGCCTCGCGCGAAGAACAGCGCTCCCATACCGGCGGCCTGGGTGCCCGGGAAAAGCTGTTGCCCCAGCAGCGTCAGCATATACACCGTGGCGCCGCCGCCGACGGCCCAGGCCGTCTTGGCCAGGGCGATTCGGCCGATCTGCGGCCGGCTCAACAGGTAGCCCCAACCATCGGTAAACTGTCGGTAGGCCGCCCCCAGGGGCGACCCCCTTCCCGCTGGCCCTGTCTGCTGCGGGATCCGGGTTCGGTAGATGAAGTAGGCGGAGACAAGGTAGGTGGCGCTGTCGATGAGGAAGACCGCGCGGATGCCTAGCCATTCCGTGGCCAGCCCGCCCACGCCGGCGCCGATCGCCAGCATCACGGACCAGCTGGCCGATGAAAGGGCGTTGGCCGTGATCAGCTCACGGGGAGAGGTGATGTTGGGGAGTGAGGCGCTCTTCGCGGGATCGAAGACCGATCCGATGATGACCTGGAGGGCGATGAGTAGATACGCCAGCGGCACGTGTTCGGCGCGGTCGACCAGCAGAAAGCCCAGCACCGCCACGGCGCGGAGAAGGTCGGCTACGATCATGATCTGCCGACGATTGAAGCGGTCCACGAGCAGGCCGGCAACCGGTGATGCCAGCGCCCAGGGCACCATCTTAAACAGGAATACGCCTCCCATCGCCAGCGGAGAACCCGTAAGGGAGGCGATGAGGCTGTAGAGGGCGATGGTGTTGAACCAGTCGCCGAGGAGGGAGACCAACTGCCCGGCCCACAGCCGACGGAAGTTGGCGTTGTTTCGAATCAGCTCGACATAACCCGCCTGATCGCGCATGTACAGCCGCGTGCTCCGCGAAAACGATCACCAGGTGATGGCTCAGGCTTCGCCGGCGCCCTGCGATCCTTCCGGTCGCAGGAGTGGGAACAGGATGACGTCGCGGATTGATTCTTGGTTCGTCATGATCATCGCCAGCCGGTCGATCCCGATCCCCAGGCCGGCGGTAGGCGGCATGCCGTATTCGAGCGCGCGGAGGTAGTCCTCGTCGATTTGCATCGCCTCATCGTCGCCCGCGGCGCGGAGCCTGCCCTGTTCCTCGAAGCGGCTTCGCTGGTCGTCCGGGTCGTTCAACTCGCTGAACGCGTTACAGATTTCCTTGCCGTTGCAGATGGCTTCAAAGCGCTCGACGAGGCCGGCCTCGGCCCGGTGGCGCTTCGCCAGGGGGCTGAGCTCGACCGGGTAGTCGGTGATAAAGGTGGGCTGGATGAGGCGGGGTTCGACAAAGGCGCCGAAGATCTCGTCGATGATCTTGCCGCTACCCATCGTGGCGTCGATGTCCAGCCGCAACGCCTTGCCGGCGGCGGCCAACTCCTCGCGCGATTTCCCGCGTAGGTCGTGGCCCGTGTGCTCACGGATTGCTTCGAACAGGCTCACCCGCCGCCATGGACGCGCAAACGAGATCGTTTTGTCGCCCACCTCAACATCGGCCTTGCCGTGCAGCATCACGGCGATGTGCTCGATCATCTCCTCGACCAGCTCCATCATCCACCGATAGTCCTTGTACGCCACGTACAACTCCATCATCGTGAACTCGGGGTTGTGGAACCGGCTCAGCCCCTCGTTGCGGAAGTCTTTGGAGATTTCGTATACCCCCTCGAACCCGCCGACGATGAGCCGTTTGAGATACAACTCGTCCGCGATGCGCAGGAAGAGCGGCATGTCCAGCGCGTTGTGGTGTGTGGTAAACGGCCGGGCGGCGGCACCGCCGTAGACGGGCTGGAGGACGGGGGTTTCGACCTCGACATACTCGCGGTCGTCCAGGAAGCGCCGCATGGTCGAGATCATCTTCGCGCGGAGCCGGAAGACTTGCCGCACCTCCGGGTTCACGAACAGGTCGACATACCGCTGTCGGTACCGGAATTCTTTGTCGGTGACCTCGTTGTAGACAATGCCGTCTTTTTCCTTGACGACGGGCATGGGGCGGAGCGCTTTGGCGAGCAGTTCGAGCCGGCGCGCGTGTACACTCACGTGGCCGGTCTGTGTCCGAAACACAAAACCCTCGATGCCGACGATGTCCCCGAGGTCGAGCATGCGTTTAAAGACGTCATTGTAAAAGCCCTCGGGGAGGTCGTCGCGGGTGACGTAGACCTGCATGGTGCCGGAGCCATCCTGCAGGTCGATAAACGCCGCCTTGCCCATCACGCGCTTTTTCATGATGCGGCCGGCCATCGACACGATCAGCGGCTCGGGCGCGACACCGGTGGCATCCTGCTGGTGACGGGCGTCGTCAAACGCGGCCAGGGTGCTGGCGGCGTGATCGGTCACATTCCAGCTGTACGCATAGGGATTGATGCCGGCGGCTTCGAGTGCCGCGCGTTCCTGCCTGCGCTGGAGTTCCTGTTCGGTGCGTTCCTGCATGTTACAACCCGCGCGCCGGCCGGACGGTCATGGACACGGGCTCGAGAGGGCGGTCGGATTCATTGGTCGACACCTGCGCGATGCGGTCGAGGGTATCGAAACCGCTGACCAGCTCGCCAAAGACGGTATACTGCATGTCGAGAAAAGGGGCGCCTCCATCCCGCATGTATGTACGTCGGGCCTCGCCGGAGAACTGGAAGGCCGGTTCGCCTATGCGGGAGGGCATCCCCTGTTCGACATCGCTCAGCTGTGCTTCCTGAAAAACTCGGCCGTGGACGATATAAAATTGGCTGCCGCTCGAACGGCGCTCGGGGTTCACCTGATCCGGCTGCCGGGCCGCAGCGAGTGCGCCTTTTTTGTGGATCAGGGCCGGGTTGAACTCGGCCGGCACGGTGTATCCCGGACCGCCGATGCCGTCGTTGTAGGGGTCGTCGTCTTTCGAATTGGGGTCGCCGCCCTGGATCATAAACTCGGGCATCACCCGGTGGAAGGTCGTACCGTCGTAGAATCCTTCGGCGACCAGTTTTTTGAAATTGTCTCGGTGCTGGGGCGTATCGTCGTAGAGTCGAACAGTCATGCTGCCGTAGGGTGTCACGATCTCATAAAAATTCGATTGCGCCTCTACCGGAGGGTTGGCGACTGTAACGGGAACATCCATAATGGAGCCGCTCACAGGGCGATCGGATTGTACCCTGGCCGATGCGAGGCTGTCGGAGAGGGTGCCCGTGAGACCGGTGGGACTGCCATCGCGGACGCGTACCTCGCAGCTCATCATCAGCAGGGCGGAGGCAAAAAGAAAAAGAGTAGACTTGACCATACGGGTGGATGGATACGATCGGTTGAGGTCTTGCAGGGTGAATGGGTCAGGGCGAGGGCCGAAGCGGCCGGGCGCCCGCTGGCTCGGGCCAGACCTGTTCGAAGTACTTCAAGATAGCAATCCGCAACAATTTTTCCTGATCTTCGAGGCCCAGGCCGGCGGGAAGGGTGGCGCTTTTTTGCCAGACGGTTCGCCCATTCTGGAAGGTAACCACACGTTCATACAGACCCAGTGTTTCAAAGGCCAGGTAGGTGCCTTCCATGATGAGATCCTGCTTGTCCTCTTTCGCCATCTTGGGCTCGAAGCCACGGCCGCGGGCCTGGATGCCAATGAGGAACAGGGCAGACTCGATGCCGGCTTTTTTCCCGAACCGTTGCTCCATCCGGCGCTCTAACTGATCCCAACGGGTCCCGACGGCCGTTTCATCGGTTGACAGCAGCGTTTGAATGAGGTCGGGCATGCGCGGAAGAGGGTGTCGGGCGGATGGACGGGCGTATAACCCGCGCACGGGCCTCCAGGATTCCGGGCGTCGAAGTCATGGCTTCGCGTCGCGCCGGCGGTCTTCCAGAAACAGCCGGATGGCGTCGGATTGCGAGGCGTCCAGTCGGCCGGCGTGTGATGCCATGCGAAGGGTCTCTTCGGCAAGGGCTAGATAAGTGGCTTGCCGGCCCGGGGCGTGTTCGGCGAGCGCGTTGAGGTGGGAGGTGATCGTCTCGAGATCGCCGCGGACGAGGGGGCCGGTGAGCGCGAGCGCCGGCGTGGTGTTGCGCGCATTGGCCACGGCGTGGTCGGTAAGTGGGGCCAGGATGCGGAACGCCGTCGGCGTGTCGACGCCGATGGGTCTCAGGGCCTCAGAAGCGAGGTGGAGTAGCGTGACAAGGTAGTTTGACGCCAGCGCGCAGGCCAGGTGATAGGTCCCTTTCTGGTCGGCCGGGACAACGATTGGATGCGCGCCGAGGCGTAGAGCCAGGGCGGTGCAGGCATCGAGCGCGGCCGGCTCGCCTTCGATGCCGACGTACGCACCCGCGAATGCCTCGGGGTGGGTGTCCTTCGTAAACGTCTGGATGGGATGGAAGCTGGCGACCTCTGCACCCGCGGCGGCGCAGGCCGGCAGGTGGGCAGCGGTCAGAGCACCCGAGGTATGGACGACCAGCGCGCCGGCCCAACGAGCCCTGGCATCGGCTACCAAGTGATCTACCTCGGCGACGACCCGGTCCGGCGTGCAGCAGATGACCGTATTGACGGAGTCGGGCAGGAGGTCACGCGGATCGGCGCCGCCGCGCGCGCACACACGTTCCGCCAGCGCCCGTGCGCTAGCTTCGGTGCGGCTAACGACCGCTTCGATCGGGACCCCCACCTGGTGAAGGCGGAGTGCGAGGGTGGTCCCCAGGGCACCGGCGCCCACGATGGCGACTCGCCAGGGCGTTTCGCCCGGCGGAAGGGCGAAAAGAGGCATAAAAGCGCTTTTTTTATCGATACAGAATAGCGCCGAAAAACCCCGGGTGACGGCTGTCGGGCAGGTCGGTGCTCAGGACCCGCATATGGCGCGCCCGGCGATGGAGGGCGGCGATAAGGGCGACCATGAGGCCTCCTTTGCCGCGGACTTCGATCTCCGAGCCATTCAGCAAGGCCGAGAGGCCGGCGACGTCTCCCAGTTCGAACAGCCGCTTGAGCGTGTCTAGGCTTTCCGGGGTGCTGCGGACGATATCGACGGAAGCAACGATCAGGGTACGGCGGTTGAACATGACCTCGCCTACGGCCGAGCCCAGTTCCGTGCAGAATGCCGGCCGTTCGTCGCCCATCACGATCGGGACGATCTTGAACGAGCCGTGCATCACCTGGAGAAACGGCAATTGCACATCGACACCCAGCGTATGGAAATGGCCGGTATCGTCCAGGAAGATGTCGTCGTCCTCATCGCATAACTCGTTGCAGACATCGACATTGACGGGGAGTTCTCCGAGCGGGGTATGGTAGGAGTCAAGGCTGCAGATGGTGATCTTTTCGAAGCTTCCCGAGTGGCTGGGCGATATAAGCACGACGGTGTCGTATGTCTCGCGGGCCACGGTTTTGTAGATCTGCGCGGCGACGGCGCCGCCGGCGAGCAGATTATTGTCTGGTACGATCAGGGCGAGGATTTCGCCATCAATGCGGGGTGCGGTGGCACGATCCAGCAAGAGCTGGATATGGCTCCGGAGTGGTTTAGGCTGTGTGGGATACACGGCGCCTTCGTAGACTACCATACGTGATGAGACTTAGAGTGATGTGCGCAACTACGGGCTCCGCCCGTTTGGGGTGGGGACGGGGCGCTAATAGTCTCGCGCAGGATTCTGGAAGGAGGTGTTTGTCAGTTCTTCCAGTAACGAAACGATGCGATCTTGCTGCTTCAGCGCGCGAATGAAGGCTTCGGGGTTTTCCTGGTACTCGGGCCGCCATTCGAGTACGGCGAGCACCTTCAAGGGGGCTGTGAGCTCTTCGAGAACGTCCGGGTTCAGGGACTCCGCAAACCCGTCGCCGAACTGGCCGAAGCCATTCAGGATAAAGCCCCTGGGCGGCAGCCCAAAGGCCAGCATCATGCGAAGCGTCAGGAGGCAGTGGTTAAGTGTACCTCTAGCCGTTTTACCGATAATTATCGACGGTAGATCAAAGTCCTTAAGAAGGTCGACCAGGGCATATCGGCTGGTGATAGGCACCATGAGGCCACCTCCTTCAACTACGACAAACTTGCCTTGCTGGCGTAGTTCTGCGTAGGCCTCCCAGACACGCTCCATGTCTACAGGTTTATGCTCTACCTGGCTGGCCACGTAGGGGGATGCCAGCGTTTCGTAGGATACGGGACTGAGGAGCCGTTTGGGGAGCGTGACGCCGATTCGCCGGAGCAGATCGGTGGCGCGTTCCACCGATCCACCGGTCGATATCGGGGTGAGCAACGTGGCGTCGATGCCCATTTCGCGTAGGAGACCAACCAGGCCTACCCCTATGATGGTTTTACCGACATCACGGTCTGTACCAACGAGGAAAAGTCCATCTGCCATAGAGGTGCGGGGGCCCGGCATGTGGCATGCGCCGGTACATCATTACGTCTGGGAGTGGGCCCTACGGGATTCGAACCTGTGACCTCTCGCGTGTGAGGCGAGCGCTCTAACCGCTGAGCTAAGAGCCCGGAATGTAGCCATCACGGGAGTCGGACCTGCCGCAGGCACGTCTGGTCCCATTTGGAAGCACCACAAACCCCGATGCAATCGTGCAAGTTTCGCTATCGATGGAAAAGAACGTGCTGTACGGCAGTCGTACCATGTGAGTGGTTGGCGCCTACGACAATAGCCACGTTTGTGTAAGAATTGTGTTGCGAACGTTAGGGTGTGTTGACAATCCGCCGAATGTCAACACCCCTTAGGGTGTACCGATTTCCGAGAGGCTGCTGCCTGGTTCGACGGTAGGGCCGGTAACGGGGCGGGAGACCTCCAGCGTTTCCAGAAAGAGGGCTGGTGGGACAAGTGGGTAGACACGCGGGACGTAGCTGAGGGAGGCGAAAGAGGGCGAGGCGGCTCGGGCGCTCAGGGGAGAGGCGAAGAAGCTGGCGCGGAGCGACGGTCGATACGGGCGTTGGGAATACGTGGCGGCGGAGGGGGGGAGCCGGATCGCGCGTTCGGGTGGTTGGGTTTGTGGTAGATTTCCTATCAGGATGACGAGGGCGACAAGAGCGGATACTGTGGCTACTTTGCCGAGCCGAGAGGTGAGGAAGGCAGCGCCTTGTAGGGGGGTGCCATGAGACTCACGCGCCAGCCGTTCGTGGAGGCGAGGTTGAAGACTGCGGGGCGCCTGATGGCGGCATCCGTACAGACAAAGGAGGTTTTTTGCCTGGAGCAGACACTGGACGTGCTGCGCCAGTGCGGGATTCACCCGCATGTAGTCTTCGAGAGCGTGACGAGCGGCCATGTCGATCGTGCCGTCGACATACTCACATAGCCACTCGTCCAGGTCCGAAAAGTCCTCGTTTTCCGAGTCGTGGTATCCGTCTGTCATAACAAGACGCACTTACTGAAACGTACGTGGTGTACATCCAGGAAGGCAAAGTCGCCCAGACGACCCGGACCGGCCCTCCCGAGTCCTGGAAATTCCAGGTCTCGGGAGGCATCGGGTATCAGTTCGTCTCGTGCGGCACGTACACGTCCTTCAGGAGGGTTTGGAGCTTGGTGCGGCCGCGGTTGATTCGGCTCTTAACCGTCCCCATTGGCAACCCGGTAATCTCCGCAATCTCCTCATACGCCAGTTGTTGGACGTCGCGCAACACGACCACCTCACGAAACTCTTCCGGTATCTGACGAAGAGCCTCCTGAATATGGCGATCCTGTATGGTACTCTCCGTATGCTTGTCCGGGGAGAATGTTTCGTCCGGGATTTCGACCTCGTACTCTTCTTCATCCCGGTTTACGGACTGGAGTGAGTACAGCCGGCGCCGCTTACGCTTCCGGTATTCCGAGCGCGCCAGGTTGCCGGCGATCGTGTACAGCCATGTCGAATATTTCGCGATGCGGCGATACGAATGGCGGTTGCGATAGACACGCAGGAACGTCTCCTGAAGCAGGTCCTCACACTCCTTCATGTCTCCGAGGAATCGATATATATAGTTCGTAAGCGGGTCTTTGTACCGGCTCACGAGGATATCAAACGCTTCGACGGTGCCGGCCTGGAAGTACGACATCAGATCTTCATCGCTCATGGAAGAGAGCGATTCGAAATGCCGATTGGCCTGAGGCTTACGCTGAACGACGTCCTTTATTTTCTTCGACGGTGTCGGTGTCATATGCGTTCTATCGGTCGGTGACGGTCAGCATGGCATATGCCAACCTGTCAGTCCGTGTGTCTATCTTGTAGCTATATCGTTACAACCCGTACACGTAGCGGGTTTTGGTGTCATGCTCAGCCAGGCGTGCCGGCCAGACGGCGCATGAGCAGGGAGAGTACAAGCCCCTCTTCTCGGCCCGAGCCCCCCTTTAATTCATAATCTGCGGCGAGTAAAGATGCAAATGCGTTTTCCACAGACATTCTGTTGAAACGTCGGATCGTTTGCTGGTACTCCTTAATAAAGTAAGGAGAAACTCCGACACGCGCTGCAATTTCTTTGTCGGAAACACCGCGCCCTTGCATACCGTGAAGTTTCCATAATTTTGTGAAGTAAGAGGTTAGCACTGATACAATCATCAGAGCCTCTCCCCGTCTATTTGATGCCTGGCGCAACAACCGTTCCGACGTCCGTAGTGCGTCAGAATAGCGGTACTCGCCGATGGCGCGTTGTAATTCGAATACATTAAACTCACGCGTTTGTCCACTCGCGCGAACAACGTCATCGCCCGTGATGACGGAGCGGTCGCCTATGTAGGTAATGAGTTTATCGATTTCGCCAACAGCGGCCTGTAGGTTGACTCCGACATAGTCTGTAAGCATCTGGACGGCTTCAGGCGTGATTGTATATCCCAGGCCATGGACACGTTTTTGAAGCCAGCCGCCCATCTGGTTGTCATATAGCGGCTTGATCTCCGCCCATTCGGCGTGGCTCTTCAAGCCGCGGTAGGGGTGTGCGGAGAGATTCGGCTTCTTCCCGCAGAGCAGGAGCACGATGGCTGTCGGATTGGGATGCTCCGCATAGGTCGCGAAACGCTGGTTGTCCCGCATTTGATCGAATTCCCGCACGATCACGACGCGACGCTGCGCCATGACCGGGTAGGTGGAGCAAAGCGCCAGCACCGCCGGGGCATCGGATTCGTTTCCATAAACGATGTCCAGGTTGAACGCGCGTTCGTGCTCCTCCAGCCCGTTGGCAATCAGCAGGCGTTGCAACTCGTCCATCAGGAACCGCTCATCGCCGTACAGAAAGTAGAGCGGCTTGAAGTTGCGGTGTCGGAAGGCCGTTTCCAGCTGTTCGAACGTTAGACCACCACCTGCCATGGATATTCCTGGATTGGATGGGAGGGCGAAGCACAGTCGTAATACCCCCGATGGGCCGGCCACACCCAGTGTACGATCGGGCCGTGCGGTGAAAGGCATGCCGGGACGGACAAGATACGACGCCGGGGCGACCCGTGTGCCGGCTGGCCTCGGAGTGTTAACGTCTCGGGGGATAGGAATCGTATGCCGCGGCTACCTTCGCCGGGCTAACGCGTGGACTTGGCCTTGAAGTGGATCGTAAAAGGGACGCCTTCGAGCGGGAATGCTTTGCGCAGTTGATGCTCCAGGAAGCGGCGGTACGACTCCTGCACGCCCTGTGGGTAGTTGCAGAAAAAGCTGAAGACGGGTGGGCGCTCGTGTACCTGGGTGACGTATTTGATCTTGATCGCCCGGTTGCGGTAGAGCGGGGGCGGCGTCCGGCCGATCGCATCGAGCATGGCCTCGTTGAGCTTACTCGTCGGGATGCGTGTGCTGCGGCGTTCCGCGACGTCGAGCGCCGTGTCCAGCAATTTGTGCACCCTCTGTTTAGTCACGGCTGATACCGTAACCACGGGCACGTACGTGAGGGTTTTGAGCCGGTCGTGCATGTCTGCGGTGAAATCGCGGGCCGTGTTGGTTTCTTTTTCGATGAGATCCCACTTATTGACCGCGACCACGAGCCCTTTTTTCATCTCTTCGGCCTGCTTGAGGACCCGGACGTCCTGGGACTCGATGCCCTGTGTCGCGTCGATGAGGAGTACAGCCACATCACATTCCTGGATCGCGCGTTCAGTCCGCAACTGGGCGTAATACTCCACGTTTTCGACGATGCGGGCTCGTTTCCTCAGGCCGGCTGTGTCGACGAGTATGATCTCGCGGCCGTGGTATTTAAACGTGGCGTCGATGGCGTCGCGCGTGGTGCCGCTGATCTCGGTTACGATCGAACGGTTCTGGTCCAACAACGTGTTTGTGAGCGACGACTTACCCACATTGGGCCGGCCGATCAGCGCGATGCGCGGCCGCTCGTCGGCGACGTCGCGCACGACAGGAGGCGGCAGGCGCTGGACGACGATATCCAGTAACTCGCCCGTGCCCGACCCATTCAACGCGCTGATAGCCACGATTTCTTCAAAGCCGAGTTCATAAAATTCGCTCGTCCCCCAGCGCCGCTCCGCATTGTCGGCTTTGTTGGCCACGACGATCACGGGCGTCTTCGATCGGCGTAGCATCTGCGCCAGTTCCTGGTCCAGCCCCGTAATCCCGGTCATGACATCCACGACGAATAGGACGAGATCCGCCTCTTCGGTGGCGATCTCAACTTGTTCGCGGATCGCTTTTTCGAATCGATCCTCGGAGTGGGCGACATAGCCGCCGGTGTCGGTAACCGCGAAGGCCACGCCGTTCCACACGGACTCCCCGTAAATCCGGTCCCGCGTGACGCCCGGTTCGTCGTGAACGATCGATTGACGTGTTTCGATGAGCCGATTAAAAAAGGTAGACTTGCCCACGTTGGGGCGTCCTACAATAGCGACTAAGGGCATTGGATTGGGCGTTCGGACGTACGTCGGAGGGGTGGTGGCGCTAGAGCCGCTGTTTGCGTTCGAGGTAGAGCGCGCGGAACAGCATATAGGTGGTTTCGGCCGTTTCGGTGGTGAACCAGTAGTTGATGCCCGCGCCGACGGCGGCGCCGGCAATCGGTATGGCCTGAGCGATTTTTCGCCCAAGGATATTCTTCGCAATCTCGCGCGGCAGGTGGCGGTTCTGATCCCGGAATGTGCCTGTAACCCGGCCTTTGTACTCCAGGTTGTTGGCGATGGCCGCCGCGGCGACGCTGATCTCGCGCATGGCCTCGTGTTTCGCGCGGGGCTCGTTGCTTGAGGCCACGTTAAAGATCGATAGGACGAGGGGTTCGTACGACGGGCCGCGCAAAAGGAATCCGTAGGCCGCGCCGATCTGCTGGATCAACCGAAGATTGATGCCAAACAGCAGGGGGATGTCCGCGGCTATAAACACCGCGCCGCCGAGTCCGGTACCGCCGCCTTCTACCGCGGCGAGCAGGGCGTTCTGATTGAAGAAGCTCCGGGCGATGGCATCGAGGGTTTCCAGGGGCTGATCGCGGAGGTCCGCCACATCGTCCACCTCCAACCCGCGCCGGCGCGCTTCCGCGAGGATGTCGTTGGTGTCGATCGTCCATTCCGAGGCGTTGTTGAGCATCGTGATGAACTGCTCGACGGCGCCGCTGGCCTGATCGATGAGGTCCGCCGGGACTACACGCTCCACTACCCAGTCCATGGGCTGCATGGCCCAGTTGAGCGCTTTGACGAGGAAGGAGGCATCCCCGTGTTGCCACGTCTCCAACTCGCGTTGGACGTCTTTTTCGTAAGCCGAGAGCCGCATAGGAGTCCGTTCGTGCGCTGTCGGCACGGCACGCGTATGGATTAGCCGATCAATTCGTACTTCTTCAGTAATCGGTACATGGTGGCCCGTCCGATGCCAAGTTCTACGGCCGCCTTGTCGACATTGCCATCACAAATGCGGTAGGCGCGTTCGACAGCCTGCTGTTTCAGTTCTTCGAGCGGCACGATGTCCGTCCCGTTGTGGCCGAGCGTGACGCCGGCCACCTGTTCGATTTCCACCTCTATACCGTTCTCGGACTCGTGATGTTGCGCCTTCGGCCGCGGTCGGCTTTCAGCAACGGCAGTCGAAGAGGGCTGGGCTCCGGCGGATCGGTCCGCCCAGGCCGAGATCATCGTCCGCTCGTGGAGCATCAAATCTTCGACGGAAATCTCGGCGCTGTCGGAAATCAGGATGGCCCGCTCGATCGCGCTCTTGAGTTCGCGGACGTTGCCGGGCCAGGCATAATTGAGGATCACCTTACGCGCTTCGGTCGACAGCTTTTTGCCCTTGAATTCGGGGTGCGCGTTGAGGTAGGTGCTGAGGAACGTGTGCGCGAGCAGCAGAATGTCCTGGCCGCGGTCGCGCAACGGCGGGAGTTGGATGGGGAACTGACAGAGGCGGTAGTAGAGATCTTCTCGAAAATCGCCCTTTCGGATCATCGGGATGAGGTCCCGGTTCGTCGCCGAGATGACGCGTGCGTCGAACCGAATCGTATCGTTCCCGCCCACGCGGGTAATCTCGAAGTTCTGGAGCGCCCGCAGAAGTTTGGCCTGGAGATCCAGGTTCAACTCGCCGATTTCGTCGAGGAAGATCGTCCCACCATCGGCCTGTTCGAACTTCCCGATCTTGCGTGCGTGTGCGCCCGTGAACGACCCTTTTTCGTGGCCGAAGAACTCGCTCTCCATCAGCTCGCGCGGAATGGCGGCGCAGTTCACCACCACGAAGGGACCGTTCTTACGGACGGAGTTGTAGTGGATCGCCTTGGCGACCAGTTCTTTTCCGGTGCCGCTTTCGCCCTGGATGGCGACAGTGAGGTCGCCCCGGAGGGTCTTGTGGATGAGCCTATACGAGGCCTGCATGGCCGCGCTTTCGCCGATCAACCCCTCGATGCTGTACTGGGCCGACACTTCCTCACGCAGATTTTCTAACTCCTGCGACATCGAGACGCGGTCCAGCGCATTCTTGGCAACGATGGAAAGCTTATTGAGGTCGTCCCTTCCCTTCGTAATATAGTCGTACGCGCCGGCCTTCATCGCTTCTACCGCCGTATCTACAACACCCTGGGCGGACATCATGATCACGGGGAGATCCGGATACCGCTTTTTGATCGTCTTGAGGGTCTCAATCCCCCCGATGCCCGGCATCATGATATCCAGGACGATTACGTGGGGCTGCTCATCCAGCTGCTCCAGCATCTCGTTGCCGCTTGCAAAAACCGTGACCTCGTACGCTGGATTTTTATCCAGGTGGTAGCTGATCATGCGGGCATAGTGGTGGTCGTCGTCGACAACAAAAATCCTGGATCGCATGGCACTCTAAACGGTATCGTGGGGGGAAACGCGAAATGGCCGCCGGCAACAAACAACCGGAGCGGCCTCTATACGTGGGGATATCTACTACTCAGGGGATCTGCACGGCCGACGACCGGGGATGGAGATGCGGCTACCGTGCGGAAGGGGGCCGGAGGACAACCGATCTGGCTACAACATACGTATCGAAAGCGGCATCACGTATCGTCTTAAAGCGCAAATGCCCTTTTTTGTTGCCTCACCGCAAACGACGCCCACGGCCGATCACGTGATCAGCCACAGACCCAGGGCCCCGACCACAAAACAGTAGTAGGCAAAGTAGCGCAGATTACCCCGGCGGACGAATTCGATGGCTACCTTGATCGCGAGAATGCCCGATGCATAGGCAACGATGGCGCCGATGCCGAAGTTCGTCCAGGAGATCTCGATGCCGGTTTGAAGGACCTCCATGCCCTTGATCAGCGTGGCGCCAATCACGACGGGCAGAAGCATGAGGAAAGAAAAGTCCGCCGCGCGCTGGGGCGTCACGTTCTGGTAGAGCGCGGCGCAGATGGTAGAGCCGGAACGCGAGATGCCCGGCAGCATCGCGACCGACTGGGCGACGCCGATCAGCAGGGCCTTGATGGGGGTGATGGGGCCCGAGGGGTTTTTGCGGAGCTGGGTCAACAGGAGCAGCGTGCCCGTGACGAGGAGCATGGCGCAGGTGAAGCGCGGATCGGAAAAACGGGCCTCCAGGAAGTCTTTGAATAGGATGTACGTTATGCCCGTCGGGATCATCGTCAGGAGGATGAAACAGGCCGTTCGGAACGTTTCGTTGGTATGGTACTGCCGGGGCAGTTGGGCCGGTTTGCCCAGCGCGCGCAGGGTTTCGGTGAGGATCTCGAGGATGCGGTGCCGGTACACGGTGAGGATGCTCATGGCCGTCCCAAAATGCACAAATACATCAAATGTGACGTTATGCGACCCCTTGGGCGATAGGCCAAGCAGGTGTTGCGCCAGCACGAGATGGCCCGATGAGGAAACGGGTAAGAATTCAGTGAGGCCCTGTATGAGCCCGAGTAACACCGCTTCCCACCAATGCATAGGATTTAGTATCAGGTTTGAAGTGTAAGGTTCAAGGAGATGTTGCCATTGTTCAAGACTCGTTGATGCGGTAGACGGCTGCGGATCTTTTAGATGTATTCGCCGGCCGTGCGCATTTCTTTACACCGGCAGCGCCGGTGATACGATCAGGACCTCTTCTCGTTCGACGAGCACGGCGCCCGGGGCGGCGCCGCGGGGTTTACGGACGTACTTCCGCTCGACGACGATGACGGGCACCAGATTGCTGCCGCGGGCTTTGCTGAAATACGCGGCGATGCCGGCGGCGCGCTCGAGCAGCGGACGCGGCGTCGGAGTCGTTCTACCGGGTCTGCGGAGCACGACATGGGAGCCGGCGACGCCCCTGGCATGCATCCAGAGGTCGAATTTTCTGGCGTGTTGAAACGTGAGCGCATCGTTCTGTTGCGCATTTTTCCCGACCCACACCTCGTATCCCTGCCCGAGGTCGAACCGCCGGAACGGCAGGCGTTCTATGGATCTAGCGCCGGCGGACATAAACGGCGCGAGGGCATCCGCCTCGTCGCTCATGAACTTCTGTACGTCGGCGGCGGTGGTGAGGGGCCGGAGGCGTTCGAGCAATCGTTCCGCCTCTGAAGTCTGGCGTTCGGCGTCGTCGAGCCGGGTTTCGGCGTGGGCGCGGGCATCGCGGGTGGCGCGCGCTTTTTCGTAATAGGCGCGGGCGTTTTCGAGGAGGGAACG
>JAWXAX010000099.1 GCA_034439735.1 Rhodothermales bacterium
GCGACGGAGTCCATCTGGCTGATATCCGCCTGAAACTGTGCCCCGACATTAAAACCATGATAGCTGACGACCAACGGCCATTCCTGAGTGCCATCGTACGTGGCCGGCACATAGAGCAGGTAGGTCCGAAGCGAGTCTCCGACCTCTAGACTCCCTTCGAAGTAGGTCCCATTTTGTGCTCGTGCGGTTACGCACATGCACAGGCCCAGGCAGAGAAGTAGCGTATTTCTCATGGTGGAAGAGGTTGAATAGGTGAAGATAGAGCGTGCGATTTTCCCCTAACCTATTCATCTATTGCCTGAAAGATAGGACATGTCCGATCTTTCCACCTTTGTGTCCGATTTACCCTCTATTGAAACCAGAAATGCAAAAAGAGAAATCGCAACATGGTGTCGACTAGCGAATCGAGTAGACCACCTCGTTCTTAATCGTATCAGCCGCAAAGGCGAGCGCCGCGAGGAAAGCCTGTTTTTGAAGCCCGGGATATGCCATTAATAAACCCTCCATGGTCTCGCCGGCAGCCAGCTTCTCCAGCAGCAGATCAACGGGGATCCGGGTGTGCTTGAACACAGGTTTTCCGAAGAGAATCCCTGGATTCGAGTCGATGTAGGGTCTCCAGTCCATTATGGGATTCAGCACCTCAGGTGTACACATATCATCGCGGGGACACCCGTCTGCTACAGCCACCGCAGAGAAAGGGTTTCCCCGGTCACCCTTGCGGCGGGTGTCGCTGGCCGCTTTGTGGCCGAAACGGCCATGACAATGCTTCGGAATAAAGAATTATCACCATTAGGCCTTTTAATCCAGTCAATCGGGGTGGAGCCAGCGCCCCACCCCGAAGGGTTTCCTAGTTCATCAGCCCGCGCTCGGCGAAGCTCGTGTAGGCACGACCTGTGATGATGAGGTGATCGTGGATCGGGATACCGAGGATCTTGCCGGCTTCTACCAATTGCCTCGTGATGCGGATGTCCTCGCGGCTCGGCTCGGGATTGCCGGAGGGATGGTTGTGGCAGCAGACGATCGCGGCAGCATTGGAGAGAATCGCGGCCTGGAATACCATCCGCGGCTCGACGATCGAGGCGGCGAGGCCTCCGCGGGTCAGATGGACGATGTTGATGACTACGTTAGCTGTATTCAGATTTACCGTGAGGAATTCTTCGGCGGCGCACTCATCGAAGTACGGAGCAACAACCCGGGCGACATCTTCAGGGCTATGCACCTGGATTCGGGGCTGAAAACTGTGCGCGACATCGCGAACGAGGCGGACCTGGACGACCGGGGCGCCGTCGAAGGCGAGCTCAAGCTGATGGGTTTCATTCAATCGGGGGAGAGGGGCGGTGTTCATGGCGGCTTACTCCGAAAGACCTGGGGACCGCGACCTTCGCGGCCTTCCGGGAGCCGTCAATGGGGTAGGGATGCCGGCGCAAGCATCCCGCAGCGAAGCGGAGGGACTTGACAGGGCGACGCGTCTTTTTTGCCTCGCGAGGAATTGGACACGCCGCAGGCGGGGACAAGGGGAAAAAAGAGGTGGCGCCCTGTTGCTGCGCCGGCGTCCCTGCCCCAGGCTCTCCGGAGGAAGGCCGCGCGGGTCGCGGGCGCAGGTGTGAAAGTCCGCCAGGGATGCCGCCGCAAACCGGTGGAATAAAAAAATCAAGCGGGCGACATTTGGCCGGCAACTCCGCGACGTTTCGTGGATCTTTATCATCATGATGCAGCCTTCAGCCCAACCATCCATCATGCCCATGACACCCCATTCGCTCCTCTCACGCCGGCGCTTTCTCGGTCAATCGATCAGCGCGCTCGGCATCAGCGCCCTCTATCCGCTACTTCCCGCCAGTCGCGCCTCGGGCCCCGAACCCGCCGTTCCCATGAGGCTCCTGCAGCACGAAATCGGCATCAGTCTCTACGACACGTTTGACCTCCTCGTGGATTGGAACGTCGATGCGGTGGAGCTCTCCGGCAACCTCGGCGTCGATACCGACCTCTGGAAATTCCTGATCCGCACCTGGCGAATCGTACCGAGTGGCGACCAGGTGGCCCTGGCCGACCTCGAGGGCGACGCCCTCGCACAAAAACTCACCTTCAGCGAAGCCGTCGAAAACACCCGTCTTATACTACGCGGGTTACCCGAGGGCACCTACGACAGCCGCGAGCAGGTGCTGCGGATGGCCGACCGGCTCAACGGGATCGCCCGGAGCCTTGCGCCACACGGCATGCAACTCGGCGTCGCGAGCCAGCGGAGCAGCTTCGTCCCCTACAGCGGTGAACTCGCCTGGAATATCCTCGCCGACCACACCGACGAGACGATCGCCCTCCAGTTGAGCACCGCGGACGCCGGCCGCGCCGGCGTGGACGTCGCCGCCCTGCTCTACCGAAACGCCGCGCGCACCCCGAGCACCCGCGTCCGCGGCTTCAAGGCCCAGGACCTCAACGCCACCATCGCCGTGGACGACCTCGACTGGACCCAGATCATCCGCACCAGCCAGCAGATCGGAACGCAGTTTTTTGTGATCGACAGCGACCGAACCGAGGGCGACGACTTCCCGAGCGAACTATTCGCCAACCTGGTGACACTCCGGCTGAAGATGACAGAGTTGGGCATCAAAGTGCCGGCGGGGTACTGGCGGTATTGATGGAAGCATCGGGGGAGGCGAACGGGCGCCTCCCCCGGGCTTTGACTTCTATTCGCCACAGGAGCCGGACGATCTGCTATTCATCCACCCGCCAGACATGTACGGCGCGCTCGGCCATACGCTACTGGCGCTTTTCCAGGATCGGCAGCGTCCAGGCCTCCGGGGCTGCGTCGACCACCGCCCGCGTCAGGACGTAGACGGATTTCCTGTACACATCCATCTTCGTATTGTATCCAACCTGGCCCAGCTGCCGGTTTTCGGCGGCCGTGAGCAGGGTTAGATTACCCATCCGGTACGCATATTCGTCCCATTTCTCCTCTGGAAACGATTCCTCCCAGGTTTCCGATGGGTTTTCCGGGAGGATGTGTTCGATGGTGCCGGGGTCCGTCTCGAAGTCGATGGGTTTTCCCGAGGCATCCTGTTCGAGCCGGCACAGCATGTATTTAACCAGCTTCTTCCGCTGCCCGGACGTTGCCATGGAGAGCTGCTCGAAGTCACTCCGGAATTTTTCGTCCGGCACGTAGATCCGCCGAACCGCCTCGAACACGTCCCGAGCCGTGGTCGCCACGCCACTCAGCACAGCGCTCGCCGCCTCATGGTACACGGGCTCAAGTTCGTTCGGATTGAGTCCGCTGACAACGGTATACCGAAATGAGATCACCACGACCAGTCGAAGCACGCGCTCGAACTCCTGGGGGGAGAACCGCTCGTACGCGGCGAACAGAAGCGGCGTCATCTGCTTCACTCTGAACAGATGCAGCTCGCGGATCCACTGCCGCGCCTCCTTGTGCTCCACCCACAAGGCGTGGCCAGAGTCGCTCAATGCATCAAAAAGCTCGCCCCGGTCTTCGAGCGCGTCGAGGAGTTCGAGTACCTGAGCTGGCCCCTGGACTTCGCCTCGCACGAGTTTGTAGAGCCGGCCGGTTCGGATCTGAGGGTATCTGGTCAGATAATGGTAGCGCAAGAACTCTCCAAACCGCTCCTGGTGCACCGTATTCACGAGGCGTTGCCACCGGCGCTGGACGGCTTCAAGGTCGTGGCCGGCGTTCATACGTGAGAAGAGGTAATTCTTGAGAAGATCCGTCGTGGTCAGCTCC
>JAWXAX010000100.1 GCA_034439735.1 Rhodothermales bacterium
CGTAGTGCCTTTATCCACCACGCTGCGCACCCCGAGCGGACTGCCGTGAAGTTCGAAGATTTTCTGGGCGATGGCGAGCCCGAGGCCGGCGCCGCCGTTCTCCTCCGGCGCGCGGCTTTTTTCGACCCGGTAGAAGCGGTCGAACACCCTCGGCAGGTCCTCGGCGGGGATGCCGGAGCCTGTGTCGGCGATCTCGACCTGCACGAAGCCGGCGTCGTTTGTCGGGACGATACGGACGGACCCGCCGGCGGGGGTGTGGCGCAGCGCGTTGTCGATGAGGTTCGAGATGGCGCGCTCGACGAGACCGATATCCGCGTAAACGAGCGGCAGCGGGGTGGCGACATCGACCGTGAGGCGGATATTTTTGCGCTCCGCGATGGGGCGGAAGTGCATCGCGAGGTCCTGCGCCAACTCGGCGATCGAAAATGGCTCGATCTGCGGCTCGATCTGCCGGGCGTCAAGTTTCGAGAGTTCGAACAGCGACTCGATCAACACCCCCAGCCGGCGGGTGTTTTTGAGCCCCACCTCCAGGTACGCCTTGCGTTCGTCGGCGGACAGGGATGGGTCCTTGATCAGGATCGTTTCGAGGTACCCCTGGATGGAGGCGAGCGGACTCCGGAGGTCGTGCGACACGTTCGCGATCAGCTCGCGCCGGAGGCGGTCCGCCTGCTTCAACTGGTCGATGTTCGCGACGATGGTATCCGCCATCTGGTTAAACGCTACTCCCAGATCGCCCAGCTCATCGGGCTCGCCAGGTTGGATGCGGCGCTGGAGGTTGCCGCCTTCGAAGGCATGCACGGCCTCGCGCATCCGGCGGAGGCGTTTCGTGAGCAGGGCAAACAGCAGCATCCCGATGACGGCGGTGACGAGCAGCGTCAGCCCGATGCCGAGCGCGGCCGTCCGCATGATATAGCTATTCGTGAGCATGTTGGCGAGGGTTTCATACCGCTCGCCGCCGAGGATCACGTACAGATAACAGCCTTCCTCACCCATGATGACGATGGGGGCGACGCTGAACGGTTTTTTACGGCCGGCGCGGAGTGGGTCGTCGCCGAGCAGCGGCAGCTCGGCGCCGGCGAGGTACGCATCGAGCGGCGCCAGATCCACCGTGGGCATCATCAGCGCCTGATCCTCCGGCACGTAGTGCGCCTTGATCATCCCATTCGATCCCATCAAATAAATATCAATCCGCCGATTGATGCCCTTCAGGTTATCGATCTCCATCCGGATCATCTTGTCGTCGATGTTATCGATCAGCCAGGGCTGAAACAGCACGGCGAGATTGCTGGCGAGGGTGCGGTTGAGCTTCTGGTCGGTCTCTACATCCAGCTGCAGCGCCGCGCGGAAGCCGAGGATCGACACGATCACCACGACGGTGAGCATGAGGAGGAGGAAGATCGCGGATAACTTCGCGTAAAAACTGTGCATGGTGGGTCAGGAATGTAACTTCTCGGCCTCGGCAAACCGGTAGCCGTGGCCCCAGACGGTCTGGATGAAGCGTGGGTCTGCCGGATCCGCCTCGATCTTGTTGCGCAGCCGGTTGATGTGGGTATTCACCGTGTGGCTGTAGCCGCTGTACTGGTAGCCCCAGACGAGGTCCAGCAATTCCTGCCGGCTATACGCCCGGCCCGGGTTGCGGGCGAACAGCAGTAGCAGCTCGAATTCCTTCGCGGTAAGCTCCAGCGCCTCGCCCCGCAGCGTCACCTTCCGTTTGTCGACATCCACCGTCAGGTCTCCAAACATCAGCACCGACGCATCGGCCGGCCGGGCGATTTCGCTCGACAGATCGAACCGGCGCAGGAGGGCCTTCACCCGGGCCAGCAGCTCGCGGATGCTGAACGGTTTCGTGAGATAGTCGTCGGCGCCGAGTTCGAGGCCGAGCACTTTGTCGAGCTCCTCGGATTTTGCCGTGAGCATGAGGATGGGCAAGGCGCGGTTTTCGGCGCGGATGCGTTTGCATACCTCAAGGCCGTCCAGCCCGGGGAGCATGAGGTCCAGAATGAGCAGTGCGAAGGGGTCGCGGAGGGCCATTTCGAGCCCGCTGCGTCCGTCGCGGGCGACGTGGGTCGCATACCCGAGATCCCCCAGGTGGATCTGGAGTAGGCCGGCGAGGTCGGGGTCGTCCTCGACGATGAGGATCGATGGCGTGACGTGTGTGGGTGGTGCCATGGCGATCGGCTCGGCAGAATAGGATGGCATGCGGTCGGATCAGGATGGTATACTCGAGGGTTCACGGGGATCCGTGGATGATCGCCGCGACGCTGTAGGATACCCATTCGGCGGCGGCGATTCATCACGGATGCATAACAAAATAGCAAGCCAGCCCACTGCTGACGCAATCACCCGATGGTTATCGACCCGGTTATCAACCCTGAACAGACGGCCTGGACGCCGGCCAGCTGGCGCACCCGGAAGGCGCTCCAGCAACCCACCTACCCGGACGCCGCCGCGCTCGACGCCGTGCTTTCCCGCCTCTCCCGCGTGACGCCGCTCGTGACGTCGTGGGAGTCGAACACCCTCCGCGCGCAGCTCCGCGAGGCGGCGGTAGGCAAACGATTCGTGCTGCAGGGCGGCGACTGCGCGGAGAGCTTTGACGAGTGCGAGTCCGACATCATCGCTCGCCGGCTCAAGGTCCTGCTCCAGATGAGCGTCGTGCTCATCTTCGGGCTCAAGATGCCGGTCATCCGCATTGGCCGTTTCGCCGGCCAGTACGCGAA
>JAWXAX010000101.1 GCA_034439735.1 Rhodothermales bacterium
ACATCTCAACAGTTTCTCAAGGTTTAATGTGGCTTCCCTCAGCCTCTAACCTTGAACGGTCGTCGCAGGCATTCAACGGATTTACCGTGATGATACTTAAAGGTTTGCTTCCTCTATTCACACGGTTCGATGCTGCAACGGGTTTCGCTCATAGTGCGTCGCGTCGATATTGGACCTATTTGGTCGAGCAACCCTGGGGTTATTGAGGCGCAAGATGTGCCTGGTGCGCTATAGAGCATAGTGTCCCCCTCTCGAGGTATCGTAAACGCACTCGGCGCGCGCGATTATACCGCGTAACGAGCCAGGAGTAGCGGCGCTGCTGTGATATAGTTAATAAGGGAGGCGAAGAACCGCTGCGCGTACCTTTTTAAGCCGTAGGCCGGGTTACGCCTCAAACCGCACGCACAGTACCGGCGGCAGGTGTGTGCTGATCGTCTCCCAGGAATCCCCGAGGTTGTCGCTGACCCAGAGGGAGCCGGTGGTGCTGCCGAAGGCGAGGTGGCCGGCGTCGGGCGAAATCTCCAGGCAGTGGCGGTAGACGAGGTCGTACGCCGGCTCCTGCGGCAGGCCGCGGGAGAGGGACTCGACGGTTTTGCCGCCGTCGCGGGTGCGGGTGACGACCAGTTTGCCGTCGACCGGGATGCGGGTCTCGTCCTTCACACCCGGGACAAACCAGGCCATGTCCGGGTCGGCGGCGTCACGTATGCTATCCACACTTCGGACACCCGGGGTATTCAGACCTTCACGCCGCCGACGACCGGGCGGGGGCAGGATTGGGTGCTGGTTATCAAGAACCGATGAGAAGGCAGCGATCAGTTCAATATGAGAGGGACTAGCGGCGAATCCGTATGCGATGAGGCTCTACCAGAAAGAGACATCCGGCAAAGTCGCTCATTTTGTCATGCGTTTGAACGAAATCGAGAAAGCGTTCAACGATTGCCGGAATGACTGCGGGTTGATTCTTCAGTTGGAAAGCTACGATTCCAAGGAAAAGGGAGGGAGGGTAGGCGACAATATCAGAGAAATCACCATTTCATGTCAGAAGGATTGCTTCCTCCAATTGTGCTTTTTGTATAACCATCGGATCAGGAGCATTTTGTGGCAGATGCTCCCGTAATACAAGAACGGTGTGTCCGGCCTCGCGCAGGGTTCGTGTGGCAGAAGCCGGTACACAATGATCGGCGAAAAACCTGAGCTCCATCAGGCGGCTAACTCAAAGGACGCGAGATCTCGTGCGTAGCTCAAGCAGGCGACGATGTGCTCCTCGGTGAGATCCGGAAATTCCGCCATAATCTGCGGTATAGTGTATTTATCCGCCAGATAGCCCAGTATGAGCCCAACGGGAATGCGACTACCCGCAATACACGGTTTCCCTCGCAGCACTTCGGGAGAGCTATCGATGTAATTTTTCCAGGATGGTGAGTTCATAGCAGGTATGCAGGCCAATGTTTAGACAAGTTACGCATGGAATTCTTAAAGATCCTGGCCGCTTAACCGGGGGTTGTTTAGTTCTCAAACCGCACGCAGAGTACCGGCGGCAGGTGTGTGCTGATCGTCTGCCAGGAATCCCCGAGGTTGTCGCTGATCCAGAGCGAGCCGGTGGTGCTGCCGAAGGCGAGGTGGCCGGCGTCGGGCGAAATCTCCAGGCAGTGGCGGTAGACGAGGTCGTACGCGAGTTCCTGCGGCAGGCCGCGGGAGAGGGACTCGACGGTTTTGCCCCCGTCGCGTGTGCGGGTGACGACCAGTTTGCCATCGACGGGGATGCGGGTCTCGTCTTTGATCCCCGGTACGAACCAGGCCATGTCCGGGTCGGTGGGGTGGACGGCCACGCCGAAGCCGAAGTTGCTGGGCTGGACGTCCTCCAGTTCGCGCCACGACAAACCGGCGTCGTCGCTGACGAAGATGCCGTTGTGGTGCTGCATCCACATGCGGTCCGGATTGGACGGCGACTGAACGACGCGGTGTGGGTCCTGGGAGATCGGGTCCCCGGCCATCTCGGGTGGCATGTAGGCGTTGCGGAGGCCTTTTGTCCCGATCAGCTCCCAGCTTGCGCCGGAGTCCCGAGTTGCCCATACGCCACCGCACGACACAGCGATGGTGACGTGTTTCGGGTCGCGGGGGTCGACGAGGATCGAGTGGATGCCGGCGAAGTCGTACCCGCCGCCCATCCATTTCTGCCGGCGGGGGTCGTCCCATAGCGAGCGGATCATCGTCCAGTTCTCGCCGCCATCCGTCGAGCGGAAGAGACCGCCCGGGATGTCGCTGTACCAGAGTTCGCCCGGAAGTCCGCCCTGTTCGAGACCCCAGATGAGGAAGGAGCTCCAGGGCACGTCAATGCCCCGCATGGGATCTTTATCCACAAACCCCTCGGGTTTCGGCGGATAGGCCGGCGCCGGCGCCTCGTCCCACGTCTTTCCCCCGTCCTCCGAGCGCCGGAGCTTGACGCCAAAGTGCCCCGTGCCGAGGGCCGCATGGATACGTTTTCCGCCGGCCTCGGGGAGCACCATCGTCACCGGGTCGCCTAGGAACCAGCTGTTAGCAATCGTCCAGCGTCCGTTGGAGCGCTCGATGCGGAAGAGGCCCTTGCGGGTACCGACGAGAAGGGAGGTGCTCATTAGAGGGTCTAAGGCTTAAGAAGCTAAAGGTTCAAGGTTGAAGGTCTCAGGTGGACACGCCTTAAACCTTCAACCTTGAACCTTGCACCTTTAACCGCGGCTGGAATCAGCCGCCCGAAAGGGCCTGGGCCACGTAGATATCGGCGGATTCGCCGACGGGGTCGTTGAGGCCGATGCGGTCGTGGATGAGTTCCTGGTTCAGAAATATCGCGACGTGTTTGCGTAGGGCCCCCTGGTCATCCAGTACATAGCGTCGTACGCGGGGGTTGGATGCAAAGTAACTCTCCAGCACCTCGCGTACGGTGGCGCCGGCGATCCTAGCCGCCGGCACGTCCACATGCCGGAGCAGGTTTGGGGTGAAGGCAAGAGAAGTCATACTTGCGAATATATGTGCAAAATAGGTGTCGCGACAATCTTTCTACATTTTAGGACACCAGGCGAGCGTACGTCAGCGCGACGTTTCGTCCAGCTCATCCTGTAGCCTGCGTACTTCGCTCAGGAGAGCCGTGAACCGGAGGCCAAACGTCGAGAGGGTATAGGTCACTTCAACCGGAGGTTTATCTCCAAGCACATCACGTCGCACGATGTCATACCCAGTCAGCTTCCGCAACCGCTCGTTCATCACCTTGGCGGATAATCCCGGGCAGGCGCGCTGAAGGGCGCTGGGCCTCGCCGTCCCTCCTTCGATGAGCCCCAGTAGTTGCACAGACCACTTGCAGCCGAGAATGGCTTCGAGCATACCGGCGACGGACTGCTTCTGTTCTAGTGAAGCAGCGGTCTGACCCTTCGTCCGAGCTTCAGAGTGTACCATCTGGTAAGTGCCTGATAAACAGGTGCATTCTTGAAGGGAACTTGAGACTCGTCGTAGCCTCTTGCACTTCACGACACCACGAATCTATCAGGTGCAACACATGCCAACGACGATCGATATTCCCGGGTACACCTACGCAATAGGAGCGGTTCCTCGTTCGCCGGTGACGCCGGCTGACTTCGAACTGATGAAAAAGAGCGTTCTTTTCGATGAGAACGATATCCGTCTTCTCCGCCTTTCCCACGGCGTCGTAAAGGATCAGGTCGAGGCCATCCTCGACGTGTGGTACGGCTTCGTCGGCTCTCAGCCCCACCTGCTGGCTTCGTTCACCGGCAAGAAGGACGGCCAGCCCCTGGGCGACTACCTGGCGCGGGTGCGAGCGCGTTTCGGACAATGGATCCTGGATACGGCGAAGGCGGAGTACGATCAGCGGTGGCTCGATTACCAGCACGAAATCGGGCTGCGGCATCACCGGACCAAAAAGAATACAACCGACGGGGCCGCGTCGACCGACATTGTGCCGTTTCGGGATCTGTTTGCGCTCATATTCCCTGTGACCTTCACGCTTCGGCCTTTCCTGGCTGCAAAAGGGCATTCACCGCAGGACGTGGAGGGGATGTACAATGCCTGGCTCAAATCCTGCCTGCTACAGGTGACGTTGTGGAGTTATCCGTACGTGAAAGCGGGTGATTTCTGATCTGTAATTCGGACGAGACCCGAAGGGTTTTGGAAACCCTTCGGGTCTGCGCGCGGCGTTTACCGAAAGCCTATATCCCCATAGACACATCCCGGAGGGATTTCGTACCCTCCAACATGATATTTCATTTACTTGCCGAACTGGCATGCTGGAGGGTGGCATTCCGGCATGACGATCGAAAACAATGAAGATCGATGTCGTCACTGGCTTCGTCGTACGAGATGCCCCGGGGCCGGCATAAGGAGAGATCATCTTTTCGCTGGACATGTTTTCACCCAGCCCAAGCGGTGCCAGAATAAGAAATCGTATATTTGCTGCCACGCGACTCGAGGCACCTCGATCAGCGGCGATATCGAATTTCCTGCATCTCTGTCTCCAATTCGTGACTCCCTATGAAGCGAAGCGTACCATTCCTCGTCATGTGCCTCCTGTTCATCGGGTTGTCTGGCCCGGCCGAGGCCCAGATCGCCAACCTGGGGTCATTCGCCGTATCGGGCCAGGGCAGTTTGTGTGGTCTCGCCCGCGAAGCCGACACCGGGACCATCTGGGTATACCCGTGTTTTGGCAACGATGTGTTGGCCTATTCGGCGACTGGAGAGGCGGCCGGCTCTGTGCCGCGCCCCGGCGAATCGGCCAATGATGTCGATGTGCTGATCACGCCAGCTTCGTTTGTGCTGGCGGACTCGACGCTGCCGGCTAACACGTTGCTCTTCGTTAACGGGGAGTCGGGCGTGGCGGAAGTATATGCGATCGACAAAGCCACCGGTGTCGTCATCGATACCCTCGTAGCGGGCTTTGGAAATGACCACGTGGTGGGCGGCGCCTACCACACGGCGCGTCAGACGCTCTTTCTGGTGCAGGACAACGTGCCGGCCGCGACGGTCCGCAACCGTATCGCGGAGGTCGACCCCGTCACCGGGGACACGCTGCACACGTTTAGCGTCGAGGCCGATTTCAGCGTGTCGTTTGGCGACATGGATGTGTCGGGCGTGACAGGCAATCTGTTTGTGGTGAGCAGCGTCGAGTCCGACATCGCGGAGTACACCCCCGTCGGCGAATTCGTACAGCTCCACGAGCTTCCTGCTGGAGTGGGTTCACTCAGCGGCATCGCGCTGGACTGCGCCGTGCAAGAAGCCTGGGTGTCCAGCACTTCAGGCACGGTTTTTCAGCTGGGTGAGGTGCCCTGTGGGGTGCCTACGTCCGTGGAAACAGAGCAGCCGACAGCGTATCGGATTTCCTCCGTGTACCCGAATCCGTTTACGACGGACGCGACCATCACCGTCGAACTCGACCGGCCGCAACACGCGCGGATAACGGTGTACGATGTGCTCGGCCGGCTCGTGGAGGTCGTCCATGACGGGCCTGTGCAGGCCGGCGAGCAACCGTTTACGTTATCCGGCGCATCGCTGCCCGCGGGCACCTACCTGGTGCGCCTGCAAGGGGAAAATTTCCTGTACACGCAGCGGGTGTCGCGCATCGATTGACGCGGCACTTTCTGTCGGCAAGACCCGAAGGGTTTTTAAAACCCTTCGGGTCTGCGCGCGGCGTCGACCGATAGCCTATATCCCCATAGACACCTCCCGGAGGAATTTCGTACCCTCCGGCCTCGAATTTCATCGTTTGGGCGGACTGGCATAAAAGTGGGTGGCGTTTTAGGACTGGATCATCCTGTACAATACCCACCCCACACCGCCATGCGACTGCTCATTGGCTATCTGCTACTCCTCGCCACGCCGGCCGCGGCGCAAACCACTTACCACGTCGCTCCCTCGGGCTCCGACGCCAACCCGGGCACGGCCGGCAGCCCCTGGGCCACCCTCCAACACGCCGCCGACGAGGCCAACACCCCCGGCGATACGGTGAACGTCATCAACGGGCATTACACAGGCTTTAACAGCCAGCACGACGGGATCGTGTTCTGGGCGGATGGAGACAACGTGGTCGTCAACATCGCCGGCAGCTACTCGGGGCTCGATAACATCAACATCGAAAACAACGACGATATCGTCGTCGCTGGCTTTGTCGTGCGCGATGCGCCTCGGGCTGGCATTCGCGTCGTCAACGCGGAGCGGGTGACCGTGCGGGGCAACACCGTGGGACCCAACGGGAAATGGGGGATATTTTCGGGCTTCGCGCGGGACATCCGGGTGATTGCTAATACCACCTTCGGCTCGGCCGACGAACACGGTATCTACATCAGCAACAGCGATGGGCCGGCCGACAACGCGACCGTTGCCGGAAATGTCTCCTACGGGAATACCGTCAACGGCATCCAGTTTAACGGCGACTGTTACGCCGGCGGGGATGGCACGCTCGACGGCGGATTGATCGAAGGAAACACGGTGTACGACAACGGCGCCAAAGGCCTCAGCATCATCAGCGCGCCGGGCGTCCGTATCCAGAATAACCTCATCTACGAAAACCGGCGCGGACCCGCGGGAGCGGCCGGCATCCACCTGGTCGATGAACCCGGTTGCGGCAAGCCGACCACCGACGCCATCGTCGTGAACAACACAATCATCGAGCCGCGCATGGCCGGCATCCGGATCAACGACGGCGCGACCCGCAATGGGGTGTTCAACAACCTGATCGTAAGCGGCAACCCCATCGCCGACGAGGAGGGCGGCAACGCGATCGATGGGGCGTCCAACATCACCGCTTCGACGACAGCTGGACTTTTTGTCGATGCGGCAGGGTTCGATTTCCATCTTATCGATTCCTCGATTGCCGTTGATGCGGGCGTGCTGACGTATCAGTCGATCTCTGCCCCGCAGGTGGATTTCGCCGGCTGGCCGCGCGTGGCCGGC
>JAWXAX010000102.1 GCA_034439735.1 Rhodothermales bacterium
GGCTGCGGGGTCGGCGGCAGCTCGCTGCACCTCGCGCGGGCGCTCGGGGCCGAGGTCGTGGGCATCACCCTGAGTCCCGTCCAGGTGGAGAGCGCGAGGGCGCGGGCCCGGGCGGCTGGACTGTCGGACCGGGTTCGTTTCGCCGTGGCCGACGCGATGGCGCCGTCGGGCGAATCGGGCTCGTACGACGCGATCTGGGCGCTCGAGAGCGCCGAGCATTTTCCGGATAAGGCTGGCTGGCTGCGCGTCTGTGCCGATAAACTCCGGCCGGGCGGCCGGTTTGTGGCCGCCACCTGGTGCATCCGCCCGACCCCGCCCGAGCTGAGCCCGGGCGATTGGCAGCTCCTCCGCCGGCTCGGCGAGGCGTACCATCTACCCAATATGATTTCGTTGCCGGCGTACCTGGATCTCCTGCCGGCCTGCGGCTTCACCGAGGTCCGCGGCGAGGACTGGACCGGCGCCGTGGCGCCGTTCTGGGGCGATGTGCTTCGGTCGGCGCTCCGTCCGGCCGGCATCGTGGGGCTGCTGCGCGCCGGCTGGCCGACGATTCGTGGCGCGCTGGCCATGCGCCACATGATGTGGGGCTACCGGCGCGGGCTCATCCGGTTCGGGGTGTTCTGTGGGATAAAAGGCTAACGGTCAACTCGTGCAAGCCACCGCTTCCTTCACGCGCTCCCTCTGGGCCTTTTCGAGGCCCCATACGATCATCGGCACCACGCTGAGCGTGGCGGCGCTGTTTGCGATCGCCTACAGCCTCGGCGGCGAGCCGGCCGGGGGATTCGACGCGCTCGCGTGGGCGCTGGTCAGCTGCCTCGCGGCGAACGTCTACATCGTCGGGTTGAACCAGTTGCTGGACATCGACATCGACCGGATCAACAAGTCCGGCCTGCCGCTGGTGTCCGGGGCGTTGAGCGTACGCGCTGGCCGGGCGATTGTCGCCGGCTGCCTGGTTGCTTCGGTTGTCATCGCCCTCACCCAGGGGCGCTATCTGGCGATCACCGTGTTGTCGAGCCTGGTCATCGGGACGGCGTACTCTGCCCCGCCCATCCGGCTGAAGCGGTTTCACTTCTGGGCGGCCGCGTGCATCTTCACCGTGCGAGGGCTCATCGTCAACGTCTTTCTCTACCTCCATTTCGCGGCCGTACTGAGCGGAGAGCTGGGCGGGGATATCCGCGTCCCCCCCATCGTCTGGCTGCTCACCGCCTTTGTCTTTCTGTTCGGGCTGGTGATCGCCTGGTACAAGGACATCCCGGACATGCAGGGCGATCGCCGCTTCAAGATTGCCACGCTGAGCCTGCGGCTGGGGCCACGAAAGGTGTTTGAGCTCGGCGGCGTCGTGCTGGCGGCCGGCTACATCGGCGTGGCGGCGGTGGGGCTTGTGGGGATCGCCGGCGCGAGCGGCCCGTTCCTCGCCGGCGTCCATCTCCTCTTGTTGGCCCTGGCGCGCGCCAGGGCGCGGAACGTGTCGCCTGAGGAACCCCGCGCCATGACGCGGTATTACTTAGTCCTCTGGGGTCTGTTTTATGCCGAGTACCTGGTCTTCCCCCTGGCAGTATGGCTTCGGTAGGAGGATGGAATGTACGGGTGCCGGCGACGTCTATGCAGAATGCTATGACCGTGGGGTGAATGGCTTGCGCCGGCGCAGGCTACCGTTCATATTTGAGCCGGGAAGTACCCTTTTGGAGTTTCGACCTTCACCTTTAGCCGAGGCCTATGCGTCCGCTCGTGATCGGTCTGATCCTGCTCGTACTCGCCCTCACCGGGCGACCGGGGCCGGCGTACGCCCAGGACGCGGCCTACGAGGCGTTGCAGACCGGCGACTACGCGGCGGCGCAGCGGGCGTACGAAGCGAGCCTGGAAGAGGCCGGCGGGCGCGGATCGAAGGCTGCCTTGTATCTGGGGGAGATTTACCGGGCGAAGGGCGCCTACGAATCAGGACTGCAGGCGATAGACGGACACCTGCGCCGCGCGCCGGACGACGCCTTTCTGCTCCACGCCCGCGGCCGGCTGCTCGAGGCGATGGGCCGGCTCGATGAAGCCGGCGCCGCCTACCGCGCTTCCGCCGAAAAGGATATCTCCAACCTCCGCAATGTGCTCGCCCTGGCGCTGGTGTTCGAGCGTCAGGGACAGCTGAGCCAGGCCGGCGACCTCTACTCGGCCATCTTTCGGCGCTACAAGAACAACGAGCTGACGACGGCCGACGACCTCGGCGCGGCGGCGTTGGCTGGCGCGCGGCTCGGGGAGTTCCGCGATGCCAACGAAGCCTTCCGTCTGGCCTACCGGCTTGAGCCGGGCCATGTCGAGAATCTCTACTGGTGGGCCGAGCTCTTCCGCGAGAAATATAACGACGCCGACGCCCAACGTACGTACCAGGAAGCCATCGCCCGAAATCCGAACTACGCCCCGCTTTATACCGGCATGGCGAAGTCGGTCAACGGCTTTGAAGCCAAAGAGCAGCTGGCCCGCCAGGCCCTGGGCGCCAACCCGAACAGTGTCGAGGCCCATAGCATCCTCGCTGGTCTGGCCATTCTAGACGGCCTGTTCGCCGAGGCCGAGGTGTCAGCGCTCCGCGCGCTGGACACCGATCCTTCGTCAATCGAAGCCCTGGGCCACCTCGCCTCCTCCTATTACCTACAGGGCGACACCGCGCGGTATGCCGATGTGGAGCGCCGCGCCCTGGGCATCAACCCGCGGGCCAGCGAGTTCTACCTCACCCTTGCCCACAACTGCGAGATGAAGTTTCGGTACCCGGACGCCGTCGACTTCGGGCTGGAAGCCGTCCAGGTGGACCGGCGGAACCCGAAAGCGTACGCCCAGCTGGGCACCAGCCTCCTCCGCCTCGGGCGCGCGCAGGAGGCTCGGCGGTATCTCGATTTTAGCTTCGAGCAGGATCCCTTCAACGTCTTTGTGGGCAACACGCTGGAGTTGCTGGATGAGTACGAGGACTTCGCCCTGCTCGACAGCGAGCACTTTCGCCTGTTGATTCATTCGACCGAGCGAGACGTACTCGGCCCGGCCGTGCTCGAGCTGGCCGAACGGGCGTATACCGAACTCGGGCAGCGCTACCCGTACCGGCCGGCGGAGAAGATCTTCCTCGAAGCCTACAACGACCCGGACGACTTCGCGGTCCGCGTGGCCGGCGTGCCCCACATCGGGCTGCTGGGTGTCAGCTTCGGCGACGTGCTGGCCATCAACACCCCGAAGGGCCAGCCGGCGGGGAGTTACAATTGGGCGCGGACGCTCTGGCACGAGATGGTGCACACGATGTCGATCGGCCTGGCCAACTACCGGCTCCCGCGCTGGTTCGCCGAAGGCCTCGCCGTCTACGAAGAAGGCCTTGGCCGGCCCGAGTGGGGGCGCGAGATGGAGCTGGAGCTGCTTCTCGCGTTCGACCAGGATAAATTGCTTCCGCTCGCCACGATCGATCGAGGATTTACCCGACCTTCATTTGAAGGACAAATTCTACTCAGCTACTACCACGCGTCCGAAGTCATCGCTACCATTGTCGACCAGCACGGGTTCGACGCGGTGGTCGGCATTCTCGAAGGTTTCGCCCGCGGCGAGAGCACCGCCGAGGCCGTGCAGCGTACGACCGGGCAGACCCTCGAGCAGGTTGACGCCGCCCTCCGCGCCCGGCTGACCCAGCGCCGCACGGAACTGGCCGGCGTGCTGGCCGGCTGGCCCAATCCGTTCGTAAAGGAAAAGCCCCCCTCGCTGATCGAGCGGATGACTGGCGGGACGGAAAACGCCCTGATCACGACACTGCGGGAAGGATTCCGGTTGCTTGAGGCGGACGACTTCGCCGGCGCCGAGCGATCCTTCCGCGAAGCCCTCACGATCTACCCCTCCTTCATCGAATCGGGCAACGCCTACACGGGGCTCGCCGCCGTGTATAGGGAGACCGGCGACCGTGCCCGGCGCATCGAGATTCTCGATGCGTACCTGGAGCTTTCCGAACATGGCGCCGCCGAAGCGCGTGAACTGGCCGAGTTGTACCGCGAAGACGGTCGAACCGCCGAGGCCGTTACGCTGCTGGCCCGTAGCCTCGACGTCGATCCGTACGACCGCGACGTGTTGGGCCGGCTCGCGGAAGGCTATCTGGAGGTG
Organism: Rhodothermales bacterium; assembly: GCA_034439735.1. Classification (NCBI taxonomy): domain Bacteria; kingdom Pseudomonadati; phylum Rhodothermota; class Rhodothermia; order Rhodothermales; species Rhodothermales bacterium. The sequence continues at coordinate 4,108 of JAWXAX010000102.1, forward strand.
GGGCAGACGGCCGGCGCCGTCCGCGCGCGCCGGGCCATCCTGGGCCTCAACCCGGTCGACCGCTCGGAGGCGTACTACCTGTTCGCGCTCAGCCTCCTTGCGGACGGCCAGCAGAGCCAGGCTCGTCGGGCGGTGCTGCAAGCGCTCGAACTCGCGCCCGGTTACCGCGACGCCCAGAAACTGCTGCTCCGTCTTGTCGATGAACCGGCCGGCGAATGATCCCTGTAGACTGTTGATTCAACGCTTGTAGCGCATGCTTTTTCGAATCTGCCTGCTCCTCGCCCTGATCCCGGCCGCTGCGCTGCTGCCGGTGCCACGGCATGCCGTGGCGCAGAGCGACGAGGGCTTTCGTTTCGTGCGCATCCAGTACGGAGAGCCCGAGAACGAAGGCCGCCGTTTCCGACGCGGCGGCGCCCAGTGGGCGCACGACTACCCGACGGCCGAACTCAACCTCCACATGGCGCTCGAACGAACGACGGGCATCCGGGTCGCCGGCGAACCCCTCCTCCTCACACTGGGCGACGACCGCATTTTCGAATACCCCTTCATCTACCTCTGCGAGCCCGGCTACTGGACGATAGAGGACGACGAGGTCGAGAACCTGCGCGAATACCTCGACCGCGGCGGCTTTATCATGTTCGACGACTTCGGATCCGAAATCGAGCTCATGCAGCTCATGATGCAGATGGAACGCGTCTACCCGGACCGCGAGCCGCAGGAGATCCCCAACGACCACCCGATCTGGAGCATCTTTTTTGAGGTCGACCCCGTCGCCGCGCCCGCCCTCGTCGGTGGACGAGGCTACTTCACCGACACCGACGATCGGTACCTCGCCTACTTCGACGACAACGGCCGGATGGTTGCCCTCGCGTGTTTTAATCAGGACCTGGGCGACGGCTGGGAATGGCCCGAACGCAGCCTCGCCAATGCCTCGACGATCAGCTTTCAGATGGGCATCAACTTCATCGTCTATGCGATGACGCATTGAGGCAAGGCAAAAGGGAAATGGAAAAGGTAAAATCTGGAAGCGTGGATTGAAATGACCGTGTGCGGAGTACGCATTTGACCCCGGCCGAAAGCCGAAAATGACCGCGTGCGCAGCACGCTCATGAACCTCTATGAATGAAACCAACGACACGAATGGCTCCCCGGTGCACAGCGCATCGGAGCAAGAAGTACTCGATCGGCTGCGTTCCGGCAAGGAGCGGGTATTGAGTCAGTTACGGCGGCGGATCGTCGGGCAGGACGAGGTGATCGAGCGGGTGCTGATCGCGTTGTTCGCCGGCGGGCACTGCCTCATCACCGGTGTGCCGGGCCTGGCGAAGACCCTGCTCATCAAGTCGCTCGGGGAAATCCTCGACCTGACGTACAAACGCATCCAGTTTACGCCGGACCTCATGCCGGCGGACATCACCGGGATCGATATCATCGAGGAAGACCGGGCGACGGGCAAGCGCGAGATCAAGTTCATCCGCGGGCCCATCTTCGCGAATGTCATCCTGGCCGACGAAATCAACCGCACGCCGCCCAAGACACAGGCCGCGCTGCTGGAGGCGATGCAGGAGTACCAGGTGACCGCCGGCGGTGAACTCATGCCGCTCGAACGGCCGTTTTTTGTGCTGGCCACCCAGAACCCGATCGAACTCGAAGGCACCTACCCGCTGCCCGAGGCCCAGTTGGACCGGTTCATGTTCAACCTGGTCATCGATTATCTCTCCGCCAAAGACGAACTCACCGTGGCGATGGCAACCACGTCGGAGGAGCAGGCCGTGCTGACGCCCGTCCTCTCCGGGGCCGACATCGAAGCCTTCCATAAGCTCGTGAAAAAAGTGTACGTGCCGGAGAACGTCGGCTCCTTCGCCGTCAACCTCGTGCGCAGCACCCGCCCGTCGAATGACGAGGCGCCGGAGTATGTCAAGAAATGGGTGCGATGGGGCGCCGGCCTGCGCGCCGCGCAGTACCTGATCCTCGGCGGCAAGGTGCGGGCCGTGTTCAAGGGGCGCTACAATGTATCTGTCGAAGACATCCAGGCCCTCGCGCCCGACGTACTCCGCCACCGCGTCATCACCAACTTTTTCGCCGATTCGGAAGGCGTCACCGTCGACCACATCATCACCCGGCTGATCGCGGACGTCCGCCAGCCCGTCTCTGGCCTGACCTGACCCCCCCGCTGACCTGACC
>JAWXAX010000103.1 GCA_034439735.1 Rhodothermales bacterium
ACCACGGCTACCGCCGCCGCCGCCGCCGCTGCCGCGGCCACTGCCGCCGCTGCCGCCACCTTAACCACCACGGCTGCCGCCACCACCACCGCTACCGCCACGGCTGAACCCACCGCCGCTACCGCCACCCGGCTTACGTTCGGTCTTGGGTCGCGCCTCGTTTACAACAAGCGTCTGCCCGTTGAATTCCGACTGATTCAGGTTCTCGATCGCTTCGAGTGCTTCAGATTTGCTTGGAATCTCGACAAATGCGAAACCGCGCGACTCGTACGTGAAACGATCCTTAATAATTTTGACCGATTCTACCTGTCCGTATGCCTCAAAGGCCTCTCGCAGTTCATCTTCGGTGGTTTGTGCGGGCAGGTTGCCGACGTAGATGTTCATCGTGATAGGAGTTCATTAGTTGGCGTAGCAGCCCACAAAAAAACCTACAGCCTGAAAGAAGTATGTTCTGCGTCCTTCAGGCTGTAGGCTTGAGTCGTGATATGCACGCGGATGACGTAAAACAGCTCTAGAACAGCCGGCTATAAATAAAAGATCCCAGCATGCATACATACCCCCAGCCACCAGAGACATTACCTGTTAGGCATGGTGAGCGCTGTGCTCTATGTTTCGCATGGGGTATCGCAAACCCCGTTTATCGGCCTCCAGCCAGGGCATCCAGGCGGCGCGCGCCGGTAGCGGACAGGGCATATACGCCAAGCAACGGATCCTGGCAAACGATCATCCCTTCCTCCTCCAACGCCTGGAGCGCAACCTCGGCCTTTCGGGCCTCTACGGGCGCCGCCGCGGCGAGAATTTCCACCAGGCGCCCATCGCGGATGTAGGCCAGGAGCGACCGCACCAGCGTTTCGTCCGCATGGCCCAGGGCGGGCGGCCCGTGCCGGCCCATACAGTAGTCGCACTGCCCGCAACGGTCCGGCGCATCTTCCCCGAAATAGGCCAACAAAAAGCGCCGCCGGCAGCCTTCGGAACGAGCGTACTGGACCATATCCTTCAGCCTGGATTCCGCCCGCTGCCGCGCCAGCCGCGCCGCATTCCCGTCGACGCGTAGCCGATCCGGCCGCGGGATGGAAAACTGAAGACGTCGTCCACTGCCGGGGCGTTGCCAGGCCACTACGTGCCGCTCCTGCAAGTCGTCGAGCTGGTGCTCGACCTCCTCGCGCGTGGCGCCGAGCGCTCGTTCGAGGCTCCGCAGATCCAGATCCCACCATCCGGAAAACGCATCCGCGTGCACGATCCGGAGCAGGTGGTCCAGCAGCGTGCCGATCATCGTATGCGCCAGCTTTGCCGAGTCCTCGCGGATTACGCGCGGTTGCTGGAGAAACCGGAACGCTGCGATGTGGCGCTTCGCCGGCACGGCCGTCCACAACCCCTGGCGCTCGAGCGCATCAAGGGCGGCGCGCACCTTGCCCGCCCCGGCGCGCAGACCCGCCGCCAGGGCCGCTTCATCGACCGGAACCGGCGTCTCCGGTAGGCTTCCGGTCGCGATCTTATGCCTATTACACACCGCGGCGTACACCGCCGCGACAAAATCTGGCTCCGGGTGGCTGTCCGCCACGATCCCACGCTGCGTCGCTTCGTCGGCCGGATCGTAGAGTAACACCGCATACGCCCTCGCCCCGTCGCGCCCCCCGCGACCGGCCTCCTGGTAATACCCCTCGAGCGTCGCCGGGAGATCGACGTGGACGACAAACCGAACCCCCGGATGGTCGATACCCATGCCAAAGGCGTTTGTCGCTACCATGACGCGCGTCTTTCCGCCCAGCCAGGCGGACGCCTCGGTCTCGCGACGCCTGGCCTCCATCCCCCCGTGGTACGACGACACGCTGATGCCCATCCCGGCGATCTGCCGGCTCCACTGCTCCACCCCGCGCCGCGTCGCTGCGTACACGACACCACACCCGGGCACGCCGGCTAACACATCCTTCACCCGGGCCCGCTTATCGGTCCCCTGAAAAACAGACCAGACGATGTTCGGCCGATCGAACCCCTGAACGGTACAGTAGGGATCCCGCAGCGCCAGCCGCTCGGCGATGTCGCGCCGAACGTCCGGCGTGGCGGTGGCCGTGAGCGCCACTACGGGCGGATGCCCGAGCAACGGATAGGCCTGGGGAATGGCGAGGTACGCCGGCCGAAAATCATAGCCCCACTCGCTGATACAATGCGCCTCATCGATCGCGAGGCAGGCCACATTGAGGCGGCCGGCGCGCGCCTGAAATAGCTCCGACTGAAACCGCTCCGGCGCCATGTAAAGCAACCGATACCGACCAAACTCGGCGTCGATGAAGATCTGCTCGATGGCCGGCTGGGTTAACTGACTGTGGAGAGAAGCCGCCGAGATACCACGCTTCTTCAGGGCGTCCACCTGATCCTGCATAAGCGCGATCAGGGGAGAAACGACGATGGTCAACCCGTCGAAAAGCAACGCCGGCAGCTGGTAACACATCGACTTCCCCCCTCCGGTGGGCAGCACGATGAGCGCGTCGCGGCCGGCCAGCACCTGCGCGATGACATCCCACTGACCGGGGCGAAACCCGTCGTAGCCCCAGTGTCTCTTGAGACACTCGTCTGCCCGTGTGCGAACCGTTTCCACGTGTTTCCAGACTCAGGTGTATCCCGCTCCATAACCGATAACGCACACAACAATGCGCGAGAGGCCGGGTATAAGCGGGGCTCGAACGAAGGCGCCAATCCAGATGCGCACACGTAGCTTACTCGCACCCGCCCATGTCTGCTCCAACGCAGGTTCACCCCCTTCCAGTTTCCATCATCATCGTCTCCTGGAATGCACTCCCCTTGCTGCAGCGCTGCCTTCCGGACGTAGTGCAGACATCCGAAGGACACGATGCGGAGATCATCCTGGCCGACAACGCCTCCGACGACGGCTCGGCCGAATGGGTAACGGCCCACTTCCCGACCGTCCGTATCGTCCGTCACCCCGAAAACTGGGCGTTTTGCAAGGGCAATAACGCGGCGATCTCCCATGCGCGGGGCCGGTATATCCTCCTGCTGAATAACGATGTCGAGGTCACATCCGGCTGGCTGAAACCCCTCCTCGACACGCTCGATCGGTATCCATCCTGCGCGGCGGTGCAACCGAAGCTGCTGCAGACCGGAGACCGCCGCCGCTTCGAATACGCCGGCGCCTCCGGCGGATTTCTCGATGCCTTCGGCTATCCCTTCACCCGCGGCCGGCTGTTTTTTACGATGGAGGTGGACGCCGGTCAGTACGACGACAACCGGCGCGTCTTCTGGGCCACCGGCGCCGCCATCCTCCTGCGCCGTAGCGCGCTCGACCGCTGCGGACTGCTCGACGAACGCTTTTTTATGCACATGGAAGAGATCGACCTCTGCTGGCGCTTCCAGCGCGCGGGGTACGAGATCCGCGTGGAGCCGGCGAGTGTCGTGCATCACATCGGCGGTGGATCGCTCCCCTACGGGCATGCCCGGAAAGCGTATTTCAACTTCCGCAATAGCCTGCTCATGCTCTACAAAAACCTGCCGCGCCGGCGATGGCCGGCGGTTTTCCTCGCCCGCATCCTGCTTGACGGCCTCGCCATCCTCCGCGCCACCGCCACGGGCCATTTCGCCGAAGCCGGCAGCATCCTGCGCGCCTACTGGGACGCCCATCGCATGCGCCGTTTCTACGCTGGCGAACGGCCAACCGGAGGTGAAGCCTCCGTACTCCCCTCCTACCGGGGATCGATCGTGGTGGATTATTTCGTACGCGGGCGCCGGCGGTTCAGCGAGCTGCCTTCAGCGCGTTTTTCGGAAGAATGACGGGGAGATGGCGAGCAACACGCCAACCAGTGCTACCCCCATCCCTACAAGCGATACAAGTGCCGGCCGTTCGTCGAATAATACGAATGCCAGCGCCGAAGCGCCAACCGGTTCGGTAAGCGACAAGACCCCCAGCATAGCCGCGGAGATGTAGCGTACGGCCAGGTTGAGCGACCCATGTCCCAACACCTGAGGGCCGATGGCCAGCACCGCGCCAATCACATAGACCCGCGGTGAATACCCCGTCAGCGGCACCTCCAGCACCAGCGCGGCGATCAAAATCGTTAGCGCCGCTACACTGTACAGCGGCAACATATAGGCAAACCAGTCGAGCCCCTGCCGCGCCACCCTTCCGGTGATCAGGTAGATGCTTATCGTCAACGATGCGCCAATCGCGAGCAGATTTCCCCACGCCGGGTTCGGCGCGCTCCCCGTCGATGCATCCCCCCAGGCAATCATGGCGCCACCTCCGGTGGCCACAACCATACCCAGAATGGCCGCGGGAGGGAGGCGCTCACGCAGGAAGAAAAACCCGATCGAGGCCATAAAAATGGGACTCAGCGCCGTAAAGACGGTCGTGCTCGCGACGGTCGTATGCCGCAGCGACTCAAAGAAGAGATAAAAATGCAGGCCCAGCAGGAAGCCGGCCATGCCGATTCGGCCGGCTTCGCGCCAGCTCATACGGCGATAAATCGCCAGATGGTGTTTCCTCAGAAACGGGAGGAGGCAGAACACGGCGATCATCGTCCGCCAGACCAGCAACGCCAGGGCCGGGACCTCGCCGGCGAAACGCACAAGCACCGAAGTAGACCAGAAACTGACGAGGCCGAGCGCGACCAGCACGAGGACGTGGCGTGGCGGCTCGCCGGCGGAATGAGCGACAGGAGTCAAGGGCGGGCTCAGCGGAGACGGTCCATCGAACGGACCAGGGCGATGTCCTTCTCAATCGACTTGCGCGCGAACAGAAACAGCACGTACGCAATAGCCGCCGGCGCGGCGCTCACGGCCCAGGCGGCCACATCGATAGCGACGGACGCATCTCGCACGACAAAACGCAGCCCCAGCACCAGCAGTAAGACGATCAGCGCGGCATATTGCAGCCCCAGGACGATAGAGCGCTGACGCGCTCGATCGGCATACTGGAAGATGGCGTAGATCCCCCCCAGCGCAATCAGCGCGAAAAGGACTGGCGCGACGGCCGGCAGCCAGCTACTGGCCGCGACCACTTCAAATGGAGCAAGAAACGAAGACAATAGCGCCACGGCGGCAAGCGCAAGGAAGACGGTTTGTTTTCGCTGGATCATGACTATTACGAGTAATCTATAGCTAAAACCTCGGGCAGCGTGGGAATAGTGCCAGGCGCCTTAACGCCGGTCCGTAACATGTGCTGCGACCCGATCGGCAAACGCCGAGGTCGAGTGATGGCCGCCGACGTCGGCCGTCAGATGCGTCCCCTCGCGGAGGGTGTCCTCGAGACCGTCTCGCAGGGCATCCGCCGCACGCGGTTCACCGATGTGGCGAAGCATCATCTCGGCCGACAGGATGAGGGCCGTCGGATTGGCCTTATTCTGGCCGGCGATGTCCGGCGCGCTGCCGTGCACCGCTTCAAAGACGGCGTATTCCGTACCAATGTTAGCGCCGGCTACCACACCCAGCCCACCCACCAGCCCTGCGGCGAGGTCGCTAAGGATGTCGCCGAACAGGTTCGTAGTGACGATGCAATCGTACCGTTCGGGATACATGACGAGCTGCATGCACATGTTGTCGATGATCCGCTCGTTAAAGGTAACTTCCGGGTATTGGCCTGCCATCTCCCGGCCGATCTCCAGAAACATACCGGAAGATAACTTGAGGATATTCGCCTTATGCACCAGCGTCAACTGCTTATGCCCCAGCCGGCGCGCATATTCGAAGGCAAAACGAATGATGCGCTCCGACCCCCGGCGCGTGATGCGAGCCGTGGAATCGGCGATCTGGTTGCGCTCGTCGAAGGTTTCGATCCCCGAATACAACCCCTCGGTGTTTTCGCGAAAGATGAGCAGGTTGACGTTCTGAAACCGGGTGACGATTCCTGGAAGCGTGCGGGCCGGCCGAACGTTGGCGTGAAGGTCGAGCTTCTGACGGAGCTGGACGTTGACGCTCTTAAATCCTTTACCGATGGGTGTGGCGACCGGGCCCTTCAGGGCGACACGGGTTTCGCGGATCAGGTCCACCAGCGCCTCGGGTAACGGTGTGCCCTCGCGTTCAAGCGCCGCGGCGCCAATCGACTCGAACCGTTCCCACTGAATTGAAACCCCGGTGGCCTCAACGACGCGCACGGCCGCGTCGACAACTTCGGGACCGATGCCATCGCCAGGGATAAGCGTAATGCGATGTGTCATGGATAGCTGAAATGAAGTAAAAAAGCTCTGCCGGGGCAGAGCTTTTTTTACTCGTTCTAAAACACGATACGAATGTACGCGACAGAGCGAGAGGATGCCCCGGAAGGCGTCCGTCGCGCGCCATCAATTGGCTGGAAGTTCGCGCTTAGAGGAATAATTGATCCGCAAAGTTCCCGCTTCGCGCAGCTCCTGTTGCACCCGGGTGACAATGCCCATTTCCGAGGTTTGATCAACCCGGAGGGACACAATCAGCTTGGGCTGTTCGGACCATTTGCGGTACATCACGGTGCGAATCACGGCGTAGTCTTCCACGAGCGCGTCGTCGATCTGGACCGACGTGGGGCCCAGTTCGTTGCCCGGTCGTTTGATCGGCCCGACCCAGACGTACGACACAAGTCGTTTCTGTTCGATCTTCGTGAGCGCCTCGGCCTCGGGCAGGAGCGTTCGCACCTGTACCGTCGTTTCGCGGAGCACGGTTGTGACCATGAAAAAGATCAACAACATGAAGATGATGTCCGGAAGCGAAGCGGTCGGGATGTCGTTCGCGCTGACGCTCGCCTTTTTCTTTTTAAAGTGCTGTGACATAGGGAGTACGGCGTGTTTTCAGAGGCTGGAAGGCGCGATCAGACCGTGTCGTCGGGCTCGGCGATCGAAATGGCGGCGGGGAATTTTTCGCGGACGGCATTTTCAACATCGGCGCCGAGCGATTCCTGGTAGGTCGAATAATTAGGGAAGCCGAGCGAACGTGCCTCGTTATCCCAGATCTGGAAGTACGCCATCCAGACTTCGTCCAGCACTTCGATGTACGAATTGTAGGGTGTCTTACCCGACGTCTTGATGGAGATAACCGCCACACCAGGGCGTTCGGAGTAGTTGACGTCCGCGCCGAAGTTCGTCACATGCTTGACCACCTCATCACGTATGAGCGTCAGCTGCGAAGGCCTATCCTCAAGGAGCACCTGACCGGTCTCGTTGACCAGGATCTTGAGCATATTACGCTCCTTGACGGGGGGAGGATCAATTTCTTCGTCAAGTTTCGGCGGCAACACCATGCCGATACCCGTATCGACGTCGATCGTCGTTGTCACCAGGAAGAAAATGAGCAGGAGGAACGCTATATCCGCCATGGAGGATGTCGGAATTTCGGGCGACTTGCGCGGCTTCTTTTTGAGCAAGGGCATATTAAGTACCAGGTAAAAATGAGCTCGGAAACGGGCCGGCCTCAGTTAAAAAGCGACCGAAAACTGGAAACGACGATCCCTAATGCCGCAATGACGGCCACGCAAACAAGGGTGAGAATCGCGGCGCGGGTCCAATCACCCAGTACCACACCAAAAACAACCATCAGCACGAACGGCAATGCCATCGTGATCATGCTGAGCGTATTGACCTTTCCGGACGCAATACTGCGGAATCCGAATCCGATCATCGTGAGCAAGCTCAGCACACTCAGGCCGAGGACGGCGTAGACTCCAATCAAAACCAGAGAATCCATAGGAGTAGAGGTAGCTTAAAAAGTCAGGTGCAAGCATGGACCCCCAAAGCGCCAGTTGAGCGAGGGAGTAAGGCGCCGGGATGCATTGTGCATCCCGGCCCATTCAATTCCCAAACCCGTGTCAACGCGCGGCGAGGCGTGCCTCATGCAGAAGGACAACCGAACGATCAGCTCTTGGCCGTCGGGTTCGTCAACGGACGGCCCGCGTTCAGGAGGATCAGCGAGTCGATCAATTCGATCGAAGCCTCTTCCATGTCCACAACAATACGGTCGATCTTGGACACCGCGTAATTGTAGAACACCTGGAGGATCATGGCCACGATAAGACCGAAGACCGTCGTGAGGAGAGCGACTTTGATACCACCGGCCACAAGGCTCGGGGAGATGTCGCCAGCACTTTCGATGGCATCAAAGGCCTCGACCATCCCGACCACGGTTCCGAGGAAGCCAAGCATCGGGGCAAGGGCGATCATGAGGGAGAGCCACACCAACCCGCGCTCGAGGAAGTTCATTTCAATCGAACCGTAGGAAATAACAGCCTTTTCTACGGCTTCGATGCCCTCGTCGTGGCGAAGAAGACCCGCCTGGAACACCGAGGCCACCGGGCCCCGCGTATTGGCGCAAACGTCTTCAGCCGCGGCGACGCCGCCGTCTTCAAGCGCCTTCTTGACGTTCACGATGAACTTGCGCGTGTTGATGTCGGCGCGGTTCAGGGTGATAATGCGCTCAAACGCGATCGCCAGACCGAGAATGAACGTGATAATGATCGGCCACATGTAGCCGCCGCCTTCATTAAACCGCTCGACGAGAACGTTGATGAAATCGGTCGAGCCTGCTGCCTCCTGGGGCAACATCATGAGAACATTCAGAAACTGCATGGACACAAGCCTCCCGTAGAAGAAGTTGTTTATGAGTGGTTAGTGTGTTGTGCGAACAACACGGTAGGTAAACGTCGCTCGCAAGAAACACATTCTGATGCACTTTACCCAGTCCCCCGCAACCCGTGTTGCGCACACGCCTCGTCCGGAGCCTGGACTGCATCGATGCGGCGGCCCACCAAACAGAAGGACACGTCGACATCCTGATAGTTGCCGAAAACTACCACGCCTGTTTTTATAAACCAAACCGCCGGCGAAATATCCTTTCGCCGGCGGCTGTTTCCCCACTACTTCTCCTGCTTCCCCCTACCGATAACTCAGCGCGAGCGATGTCGCATTGTCCCATAGCCGCATCGATTCCTCCAGTACGGGGTCCATTGCATGGCGAATCGGATACCAGGCCGCCGCATCAAACAACCGCGTACCGACGTGCGCCTTGATCAGATTTCGCACCAGCGCTTCCTCCTCGGCCGCCTGAGCCTCGGTGAAATAACGCACCTCCTCAGTCGCCTCGGGCGCCGTGTCGCCGGCCACGATCTGAATGCCATGGTCTTTCAGATAAGTTTGAAAGGCACTATACGCGGCATCGTCCACTTCATACGAAGCGATGAATTGTTCGCGCTTGCCGCCCCATTGCTGGTACAACGCGTCGTTGTTCTGGTCGATATACTGCCGCACAAACGGGCGGAGCAACGACTGACCAAGTACGGCCTGGAGATACAGGGACACGGTGTCCGGACGGACGATGAAGTCAGGCAAGATGCCCCCGCCACCGATCACCGTCCGCCCCTTGTCGGTCTTGAAGAGCAGCGAATCCGGCACCTGGTCGAGCAGGTCCTCCATGCTCATCGCGTACTCGCTCTCGTATTGCGCCATCTTGGATCGGTAATAATCCTCCCGTTCCCCGTTTTCGTACGGCGTCTGAATGAGCCGGCCCGACGGGGTATAAAAACGTGAGATGGTCATGCGCAGCACGCTGCCGTCCTCAAGCGGAAACTGCTTCTGCACCAGCCCCTTCCCGAACGTCCGGTGGCCTACGATCAACGCCCGGTCGTGATCCTGCAATGCGCCGGCGACGATTTCGCTCGCGGAGGCGGATTGACCGTTCACAAGCACGATCACGGGCTCTTTCTCGAAGATGCCAGCCACGCGCGAGCGGCTCACCTGGTTGAACTCTGGGTGACGCGACCGTGCCGAGACGATCACCTGGTCCCCGGCGACGAACTCGTCGCTGATCCGAATCGCCATGTCCATAAACCCGCCGGCGTTGTCCCGAAGATCCAGAATCACGCGTTTCACCCCCCGATCCTTCAACACCTGCGCCGCGTCCATGAACTCTCGATAGGTCGTCCGCGCAAACCGGTTGATCTTGATGTACCCGGTCTGTTCATCCACCATATAGTGGGCATCGACGGTGTACAGCGGAATCTTGTCCCGAATGATCGCAAATTCGAGCGGCTCCGGGTAACCCGGACGCTGGACCGTCACTTTCACGCGCGTCCCGCGCGGGCCCTTCAAATGTAATTCAACGTCCCGCCGCGTATATCCGATCGCCGAGGAATCATCCACCGCCATGATCCGGTCGCCGGAATGCAGTCCGGCCTCATCACTCGGCCCACCCGGCAGTGGGTTCAACACCGTCAGTGTATCCGCCCCGTTTTCTCCGGGGATAAATTCGTACGAGATGCCGATACCCTCGAACGAGGCATTAAAGTCCTCATTCACGTCCTCCATCTGATCCGCATCGATGTACACGGAATGGGGATCCAGGCGCTCGAGCATACCCTCGATGGCGGTCTCGGTCAGGCTCGCAGAATCGACATCGTCGACATAATGCTGGTTGATGACGCCGTACGCCTGTTCCAGCTTTTTCATCGACTCGTAGGTGTCGTCACTCGAGATCGCGGCGCCCAGCCCAAAGCCCATGAATATACCAAGGGTCAGTAAAACGGCCCCAAAACCTACGATTTTTTTGTTTCGCATCGCGATTCGTAGTTAAAGAGAGGTGCAAGCGCACGGGGCGCTCTGCAAAGATCCGATGAACGTATAAGGCCCGGCGCGGGTAGAGGTTTCATCGGCCGGCAGAAATAACCCCGGGGTGCCAGGTCGCCTATCCTGGTGTCGATTTATGGCGGATCGAGCACGTAAATTGCGGGGAGGTTGCGCCCGAGCTGGCCGTAATCGAGCCCGTAGCCGAGCACAAACAGGTCGGGAATGGCGAAGGCGACATAATCCAGAAGCACCTCCACCCGCGTCGCCTCATGCTTGTGCAGCAGCACAGCCGTCCGCAACGACGCCGGCCGGTACCCGGCCATCCGCTCCAGGATGTAGGCCATCGAAAGACCGGTGTCGACGATATCCTCTACGACGATTACGTGCCGACCCTCAATCGCGGCGTCGATCCGCTTCAGCTCGCTCACGTTGCCGCTGGACACCTTGGCGTCGCCGTAGGACGACAACTTCATGAAGTCGACCTCACATTCGATCGTGATCGCCTTGAGGAGGTCGGAGAAAAACATGAACGCACCGTTCAGCACGGCGATGAAAATAGGCCGTTTGCCGGCATACGTAGCGTCGATCTCGCCGGCCAGAGCACGCACCCGCTCCTGGATCGTGTCCTCGTCCAGATACTTCCGAAACCGCTCGCCACGGCAATACACGTACGAAGAGGTATCCACGGACGGATCGTTTTTTTGCATGGAAATCGTATATCAGGGTCTGGGTTTAAACCCGTACATGTATCTTCGTCCCCGACTCCGATCGGGAAACGAGCGAAGCGACTTACGAAGTAATCCCGTCGTCTTGCCATCCGACTGGATCCCGCATCACGTTCGGGATGACATGAAACGTCAGCGCCAGCGCCTGTTTCGTCCCCGCGCCGATCCGCACCGCCTCGGCCAGCCGCACACCCGGCACCCAGACAATCGTCGCCCCACTCAGGACGACGGGCCAGGCGGCGCGGCTGTGGCTGGGCACGCGGGCATCGGTAAGCAGGTCGCTGACGTTCCGGCTGTGGGTCATCCCAAACGGGTGCAGCCGGTCCCCCGCACGCCAGGCGCGCACAGTCAGCGGAACGCTCACCCGGGAGGCATCGAGCCATACCGCGTTTGGCGAGCCGGTGTTCGGACGCGCCGGCGGGGCGACTGGCAGACTCAGCTCGATCCGGCCCGCCGGCAGTTCCACGGTCCCGCCGGCGGCCAGGGCCTGTTCCGGATACGCGCCCGGCGCCTCGGCATGCACAAACACCAGCGCTTCCCGCTCCCGCCAGAAGGCGCCGCCCAAAACTACCGCGCGCCGGCCCGTCTGCGCCTCCAGCAACGCCAGAACCCGCGCCGCGGATGCCGCCGTTCGGGGCGTCGCCGGCGACCACCGGGCGAGGGCCTCCAACACCACCCGCCGTCGCCAGACGGCCGGCATTGCTCGCAGCGCCTCCTCACGGAGCCAGCGCTCGTCCCGGTCGTCCACCAGCGCCCCGGCCAAATAGCCCGCCAGGGCTGGCTCGAACGAGGCCGCGCGATAGGCCCGCACCCGCTCCGCCGCGCTAGCAATGTGGGCCGTCACCCCCGACCCGAACGCGGCTTCGATCGCCGGCAGGATGTCGTTCCGGAGGGCGTTGCGTCGATAGGTGGCGTCGGAATTGGACGCATCCGTCCGCCATGGGACTTCGTTTGCCGCGGCATACGCCTCGATATCGCGCCGGGACTCGCCCAGCATGGGACGCACCAGGCGGACGGCGCTACCGGGCAGGAGCGGCCGCGCCGGCGGCATGCCACAGAGGCCTTCGATCCCGGCGCCTCGAAACAAGTGCATCAGCACGGTTTCGGCCTGGTCGTCCGCGTGGTGGGCCACGGTCACTACAGCCAGGCCCTCCTGACGCGCGATCGTATCGAAGATGGCATACCGGGCCTGGCGGGCAGCCTCCTGGAAGGAGCCCGCGCTGGCCTGCATTGCCCGGCCATCGACGGCCAGCACGTGCACCGGAATGCCGTGCCGCTCCCCGTACGCGCGCACCAGCGCCTCATCGGCATCGGACGCGTCGCCGCGCAGGCCATAGTTGACGTGCGCCGCCTGGACGCCGTAGCCGAGCCGGCGCAGGAGGTCGAGCAGGGTCATGGAATCCACGCCGCCGCTCACGCCGACGAGTAGCGCCGACTCCGGCGGCACGCCTCCCTCAGTGGCGATATAATCGGCGACACGTTCGAGCATGGTCACGAGGCGGCGCGCCCCTGGCTAAAACGGGTCTCCAACTCTTCTAACGAGAGGCTGACTTGCGTGGGCCGGCCGTAGGGGCATACATACGGCATCTCACACTGAAAGAGTTGATCGATCAGCGAGCGCATCTCTTTGGCATCCAGCTTCGCGCCGGCACGCAGCGCCCCGCGTCGGGCCATGCTCTTGGCCAGGTTCTCACGGGCACGGAGCTTGAGCGTATCGCGGTTCATCTTGTATTGCTCGAGGATCTCCTCGAGAATCTTACGCTCGTCGCCCACCTTGATGTCGGCCGGTACTCCGCGCACCACCACGGCCCGCCCGCTGAACAACTCGACCTCGAAGCCGAGCTTGCGGAATTCGGGCAGCAACTCCTTGACCAGCTCGAAGTCGCCCGGGCTAAATTCCAACGTATGGGGAAACAACAGCTGCTGAGAGAGCGCCATCCCGATTTCCAGGCTGTACATCGCCTTTTCGTACAGGATGCGCTCGTGGGCGGCGTTTTGATCGAAGATCATCAACCCGGAACGGATCTGGGTGAGGATGTACCGTTGATGGAGCTGCCAGATGGGCGCCCCGTCCTGATCGGCGTCGTCCGACGCGGAACGAGCAGCGGAGGGGATGAGGTACGCCTGCGACTCGCGTCCGGGCGTGGCGCCGGCGTACAATCGGGCGCTCAACTCGCCCCCCGGGGCGCCATATCCCCTTGAATGTCCCCCCGCAAATCCCACCGGCGCCCGGTCGGAGTGCGACGGCGAGGTCAGCCACGACGCGGCGATGGCGCTGCCGCCCGCTGAGCCCGTACTGGAGCCAGCCTCTGAGCCAGCGCCGGCCTGTGCGGTCTCAAAATCAAACTGCGGAGCCAGCGTGGCCGATCCGATGCCTTTGCGGACGACTGACCGGAGAAAGCCGTAGATCCCCCGCTCATCGTCGAATTTCACCTCTGCTTTGGTCGGGTGCACATTGACATCGACATGCCTGGGGTCCATGCTGAGAAAGACGACAAAAAACGGAAACGAGCCGTCTGGAATCAGCTCTTCGTAGGCGGAGCGGACAGCGTGTTCCAGGTAGCGGTCCTTCACAAAGCGGTCGTTGACAAACAAAAACTGCTCGCCACGGCTGCGGCGGAAGTAGTCGGGCTTGCTCACCAGTCCCCTGGCGGAGAGGTAACTGGTCGTCTCCTCGAACCCGACGAGGTGATCGCCCAGGTGCGCCCCCAAGAGGCGCTGGATCCGGGCGCGCAGATTCGCCGTGACGTCTTTCCCTTTCTCGGCCGGCAGGCGGTAGACCTCATTGTCGTCGTGGTAGAGCGAGAAGGCGACGCCGGGATGGGACAGCGCGAGAAACTGGAAGGTCTCGACGAGGTGTTTAAACTCCGTCGCCGGCGTTTTGAGGAAGCTGCGCCGGGCCGGCACGTTGTAGAAGAGGTTGCGTACGGCGATCGACGTTCCGGCGCGGGCGGCGCAGGGCTCGCTCGACACCAGGGCCGCGTCTTCCACATGGACGCGGTAGCCGGCGGCGTCTTCGAGCCGACGTGTGACCAGGGTCACCTGCGCCACGGCCCCGATCGACGCGAGCGCCTCACCCCGGAAGCCCAGCGTGCGGAGCGTATTCAGGTCCTCGATCCGGGCCAGCTTACTCGTTGCGTGGCGGTCGAAACACAGCAGCGCGTCGATAGGGCTCATGCCGCAGCCGTCGTCGATCACCTGGACGAGTTCGCTGCCGGCGGCCTTTACGATGAGGGAGATGTCTCCGGCGCCGGCGTCCAGCGCGTTTTCGATCAGCTCCTTCGCCACCGATGCGGGGCGTTGCACGACCTCTCCGGCGGCGATCTTATTCGCCAGCGCGGCCGGCATCGTCCGGATGATGCTGTCCGGCGAGTCGGCCGTTTCCGTATCGTGTGCGTTCGTCACCTATCCCCGCTCGAAGCGTGTGTGGAAACCCTACCCGCGCGCCCAGCGGCGTCAGGAAAGGCTCGTGTACAGGAAGAGCGCGATCATCAGCAGAATGGCCGCGTAGATGAACCCGGCAGGGCTCCGCCGGCGGCTCGTGACGCGCCGCTCGACGCGGATGCGCTCACGGATTTTCCGCTCCCGCTCCGGATTATAAAACCGGGGCTGATAATCGAACTTCCGATTTTGTTGGCGTCTGCCAGGTACTAGAAGGCCCATGGGCGCACCTCGCCAGGTGGAGTTTCTGGACGCAAAACAATCGGGTTTTTATACAGGGCCTCTATGCACATCGTTCCAGGTCGCTGCCATCCCCGCGCCTCACCTGTAGATACGCGCAATGTATTCCAGATAGAGCACAAACAGCGGTGCGACGAACAGCAGCGCGTCGATACGATCCAAAATGCCACCATGCCCCGGCAACAGGTGGCCCGAATCCTTCACCCCCCACTCCCGCTTGAGCCGGCTCTCGATCAGGTCTCCCACTTCCCCGCCCACCCC
>JAWXAX010000104.1 GCA_034439735.1 Rhodothermales bacterium
CTTTTGCCCTTTCCCTTTTGCCCTTTCCCTTTTGCCCTTTCCCTTTTGCCCTTTCCCTGTTGCCCTTTCCCTTTTGCCCTTTCCCTTTTGCCCTTTCCCTTTTGCCCTTTCCCCCTTTCCCTTTTGCCCTTTCCCTTTTGCCCTTTCCCTTTTGCCCTTTCCCTTTTCCCTTTTGCCCTTTCCCTTTTGCCTTTTGCCCTTTCCCTTTTGCCTTTTGCCCTTTCCCTTTCCCCCTCCTTATCTCCCTCCAGTATCCTGCCGGCCGAGTTGCATCTCCACCTTATACATCTTCCCTTCACGGAAGACGCCGAGGTGGACGGCGTCGCCGGGGCGGAAGTCGGTGAGGCGAGCGGCGAGGTCGACTTGCCCGTCGATGGGCTCGTCCTCGAAGGTGAGGATGACGTCATAGGGTTTGAAGCCGGCCAGGTCTGCCGGCGAGCCGGGGTCGACGTCGCGGACGACGAAGCCGCGCTGTTCCGTCAGCCCGAGGGCCCGGGCGATGCGCTCATTGACATCCCAGCCGCGGAGACCCGTGTAGTAGGAGCGGTCCACCTGCCCGGTTTCCTTCAGTTCCTGGACGATGCGCATGGCTTTGTCCGCCGGCACGGCGAACCCGAGCCCGATGGAGCCGCCGTTGCCGGACGTGTAGATGAACGTATTGACGCCGATGACCTCGCCGAGCGCGTTGATGAGCGGGCCGCCCGAGTTGCCCTGGTTGATGGCGGCATCGGTCTGGATCATATCCCGATAGATCCGATTTTCCTGCGGCTGGAAGTCGCGCCCCGTGCCGCTGACCACGCCAACGGTAACCGTGGGCTCGGCGGCTTCGAACAGGCCAAACGGATTGCCGAGCGCGATAGCCCATTCGCCGGGGATAGCGGAGCCGTTTTCCGCGAAAGAGAGGTGCGGCAGCGGTTCCGGGGGGGCTACCTTGATGAGCGCGAGGTCGCTGGCTTCGTCACTCCCGATCAGCGTCGCGTCGAGCGTGGCACCGTCCATGAAGGCGACGGTAATCTTCGCTGCGTTATGCGCCACGTGTTCGTTCGTGACGATGTAGCCGTCCGCCGAGATGACGAAGCCCGAGCCGACGCTCTGGACCTGCTGTTCGTAAACGCGGCTGCGGCTGCGGCCATAAAAAAATTCCATCCATGGGTCGGAGAACGGATCGCGGTATTCGACGCGTTGTACCGCCATCACGTTGACGCTGACGACGGCCGGGCTGGCGGTTTCGACCACGCGGGTGATCGCGTTCGTGCGACTTTCGTAGAGTTGATCGGTGACCTCACCGAGGGAGGGCGCCGGCAGGACCGCCGGCGTCTCGACCTGCTGCTGGGAGTTGGCGTTGCGGTTGCAACCGATGCCCAGAATCCCGATTAATAAGAGGGCTGTAAATCGAATGGAGTACATAACCCGAATCGTTTGCGTTCGACGGAGCGTTTTATAACGTATCACATCGACGGTTGCGTACGAGAAGCCGGAGTGTTGGTTTCTCGGGTCGTCCGACTAGATCTGAAACCTGCCGCATCATGACGTCACCTGCTCATATCCCCATCGACCGTTCCCGTTTCCTCTCCAGCCTCGACGCGTTGGCCGCCATCGGCGCCATTCCGGGCGGCGGAGTGACGCGGCTGGCGTTTTCATCGGAAGACCGCGCCGGCCGCGACTGGGTGGAGGCCCGCATGCGTGCGCTGGGGATGACCGTCTCTATTGACGCTGTTGGCAACCTGCTCGGTGTGCGCCCCGGCGCGGGGGAGGGCCCGATGGTCCTCATGGGATCCCACACGGATACCGTCGGTTCCGGTGGACGTTTCGACGGCAGCCTCGGGGTGCTCGCTGGCCTCGAGGCCGTGGCCGCGATGAACGACGCCGGCGTGGTCACGGAACAGCCGGTGGGCGTGGCCTCGTTCGTGAATGAAGAGGGGGTGCGGTTCATGCCGGATCTGATGGGCAGTCTGTACGTCACCCATAAGCTCGAGGCCGATGCCATCCGCGCCATCGTGGGTGTAGACGGGACCTCGATCGGAGAGAACATGGACTTTACGGCCTATACTGGCTCGCGGGAATGGCGCGACCTCCCCATCGGCGCGTACCTGGAGCTGCACATCGAGCAGGGGCCGGTGCTGGAGCGGGAGGCGAAGACGATCGGGGTGGTGGAAGGGGTACAGGGGCTGTCGTGGATCGAGGTCGTATTCGAGGGCGCATCCAACCACGCCGGCACTACCCCCATGGCGCTGCGCCGGGATGCTGGATATGCCGCCGGCGCGCTGGTTCGGTTTGTGCGCGAACTGGCGGTGGGCATCGGCGAACCGCAACGCACGACGGTCGGCTCGATCCGCTTGTCGCCCAACATCATCAATGTCATCGCACGGGAGGCCGTCGTCACCGTCGACCTCCGCCACCCGGACGACGGCGGTCTGGCCGCGGCGGAGGACCGGGTGGAATCGTTTGTACGGGATCTGGCGGTGCGGGAGGGGCTGGGCGTCCACACTCGAAAACTGGCTCGGGTCGCGCCGGTGGCTTTCAACCCTACGCTGATCGGCCACGTACAGGCCTCGGCCGATCGACGTGGATACACAAGCCGACGGATGATCAGCGGCGCCAGTCACGACGCGCAAATCATGGCCGCGCATTGCCCCGCCGCGATGATATTCGTGCCGAGCCGGGGCGGCGTGAGCCACGACGTCATGGAGTACACCGCACCCGAGCACCTGGTGGCCGGCGCGGAGGTCCTGCTGGACGCGGCCCTGATGGCGGCGGGAGTGGGTGGTGCAATCGGGGGGACAAACCCGGGCCGGCAAAGGGGAAATACGTAGGTTTCTTAAGCGTTCGGTGTGATATTACGCGCACACTCATCCAACAGGACACCTCCTCCCATGCCCGATTCCGCGCGCGCCGGCGTGCTCATCTACGCCAAAAACGTAGACGCCGTATCCACCTTCTACGAACGCGTCCTCGGGGCCCGAGTGCTCCATGCCGACGACGAGCACCGAGTGCTGCAGTCGCCCGACGCGCAGTTGATCCTGCACGCCATCCCCCCGCCCCACGCGGCGTCGATCGTCATCGCCGTGCCCCCCGAGCCACGGGAAAGCCAGGCCATCAAGCCGTTTTTTACAGTCGCGAGCCTGGCCGAAGCGGAAGAGATAGCCGTGGCGTGTGGCGGTTGTGTACACGGACCGATCTGGCCTGGACCCGGAATGCGGGTGCGAAATGTGTGCGACCCCGAAGGCAACATCGTGCACTTGCGGGAGCGGTTGGGGTGACGATCAATCCGCGCACACTTGAGTGCCAGAAACCCGCGATCGTCGTTTCTGGCTCAATTGGGCCGAATTAAGGTGAAAAAGGGTCGTGCTTTTGAGTTATCGGCGGATGGTCGTTTCAACCTGGATGTACGAAAACGCGCATGGCTTCTACCTCCCGAACCGGTCCAACTCGGCCTGCACGGCGCGCTTGTGCTGACTCAACAGGTTCATCAGATAGACCAGTTTTTTGTCGGTAGTGGTCTGGACGTTCCGGGCGTCGTCCAGCTCGCTTTCGAGCCATTCGATGTGTTCAAGCAGCCGCTCGATGTCGCTGGTGGGCATCATCCGATACACCTCGAGGACGTTCTGGTCCACGGGTTGCGGTCGGATGCCCGATACATTGCTGTTGGGCATGGGTATACGGTGCGCCTGGGCGCGGATAAGACGTAGCGAGAGATGAAAACGCTGCCGGCGGTCGAACGTGCGAATGCTTCAACGTGCCGGCAGAATGGAAGTGTGCGAGGCATACAACTGCTCGCTGGTTTGGTTTCGGCGCTACGCGCGTAAGCTGTGTACGGAACGTTATTGTTTTGTGAGGATTGTGTGGCAGCGGGGACCTTCCTTGAGGCCCTGGCATTTTGTTAACAGCGACGCTCCACCCGGAGACGTCAAAACGGTCTTTTTTCGCCGATTCATCCCATACCATAGATCTGTCTACACGATGAAACGAATCTTACCACACGGGTTATTCTTCCTGCTCCTCATGGGGTTGGGCTTCACCACACAGGCTCAGGTGCGCATCAACGAGGTCGGTTACGCCGGCGTGGACTTCATGGGCGCTACGAAATGGGTCGAACTCTACAATGCTGGCGACAGCGCTGAGGATGTCTCTGAACTCTACCTCTGCAACTTCCCGACCTACTCCCAGATATCGACCCTCACGATTCTCGAAGGGGCCATGGTCATCCCCGCCGGCGGCCACCTCGTGGTGGCGTTTAACGCGCTCGGCTCCGGCGATGGCGAAGTAGGTCTTTACACATCAAACGCATTCACAAGCGCGGCCGCGATGGCGGACTACATGCAGTACGGCTCGGCCGGCCACACGCGCGAAAGTGTCGCCGTGATGGCGGGGGTCTGGACCGCCGGCGCCTTCGTCCCGGCGGCTGAGTCCGGCGCCACGCTCGCCTACTTTGGCTCCGGCGCCACGCCGGCGGAAAACTGGGACTCGGGAACGGCCACCCCCGGGGTGACCAACGAGGTGTCTTCGGTGGCCATCGAGCGCATTGGCGACGAAACACCCACACGGTTCGCCCTCCACGGCAACTACCCGAACCCGTTTAATCCCTCTACCACGATTCACTTCGAGCTGGCCAATGCCGGCCAGGTCGTCCTCGCGGTATATGACGTGCTCGGCCAGCAGGTGGCGGAGCTTGTCAATGGCGTGCAGAGCGCCGGCGTTTACGAGGTCCAATGGGATGGACGCGATACCGATGGTCAGGTCGCCGCCTCCGGCGTGTATCTCTACCGCGTTACATTCGACGGACAACAATCTCAATCGCGCGTCATGACGCTTTTGAAGTAGGTTTGTCGCAAGTAGGAGTATCGCACCCTTTTACTGCAAGCGATGCTCCCCGAGTTCGGCGCGCCGGCCCATGGTCGGCGCGCCGTTTGTTTTTGCCAACACGGGCCTAAAACGCGTGGTTGAGACGCAAAATTTTGCGTCTCAACGGCGTCGGGTCGGCTACCTTGTTTTTTGGACGCCGGGGGTCGACCTTGTCGGGTAGCTTACCCCCCTGCCCCCCGGCCCATGCACCCCCTCACCGTCTCACATAGGCCCTCCCTCAGGCGCGTCGTATCCGAGCTGCTAATGCTAGCGGCGCTGGCGGTGGCCGGCTGTACCGCGGGGCCGGGGCCCGGCGACAACCGCGAGGGGATATCGCCCGTCCGCACGCCCCCGCAGGAACACGCGACGTTCCGACTCGAACCGGGTCTGCGGATCGAACTCGTGGCCTCGGAGCCGCTCGTGGAGGATCCTGTGGCAATGACGTTCGACGCCGAAGGCCGCCTCTGGGTCGTGGAGATGCGCGGATTTATGCCGGAACTCGAGGGGTCCAGCGACGAGTCGCCCATCGGCCGGATCAAGATTCTCACGGATATCGACTTCGACGGTCGGATGGACCAGGCCGTGATTTTCATGGATAGCCTGGTGCTCCCCCGTGCCGTGGCCGTGGTGCCCGGAGGCGCCCTCGTGGCCGAGAATAAGCCGCTGTGGATGGTGTACGACGATGACGGCGACCTTCGGGCAGACCGGCGCGTCCTGATCGACTCGACCTATGGTGGCGCCGGCCTCCCCGAGCACTCCGCCAACGGACTCTGGCGAGGGATCGACAACTGGTATTACAACGCCAAATCATCCATCCGCTATCGCCTGCGCGGGGGGCGGTGGCTGCGGGATTCGACGGAGTTCAGGGGCCAGTGGGGAATCTCGCACGACGATGCCGGCCGGCTTTTCTACAACTACAACTGGTCCCAACTCCACACGGATCTCGTTCCTCCAAATAGTCTCGGCCGCAATCCCCACCACACACCCACCAGTGGTCTGAACGTGGGGGTGGCACAGAACCGCCGCATCTTCCCGATCCGCGCCACGCCGGCGGCCAACCGCGGCTATATCCCCGGCGCGCTTGACGAACGGGGGCGGCTGCTCGAGTTCACCTCGGCCGGCGCTCCGTTTATCTATCGAGGCACGGCTCTCGCCGGGCATCGCGGCAACGCCTTCGTGTGCGAGCCGGTCGGCAATCTCATCAAACGGAATATCCTCACTTCCCACGGTCTTGCCCTGACCGCGGAAGACGCGACGCCGGGGGTCGAGTTTCTGGCATCGACCGACGAGCGCTTCCGGCCTGTCTTCCTCACCTCCGGGCCCGACGGGGCGCTGTACGTCGCGGACATGTACCGCGGGATCATCCAGGACGGGGTGTACATGACGCCCTACTTGCGCGAGCAGACGGAGAAACGCCGGCTCGACCAGCCGGTCCACCACGGCCGGATCTGGCGTATCGTGC
Organism: Rhodothermales bacterium; assembly: GCA_034439735.1. Taxonomy (NCBI): domain Bacteria; kingdom Pseudomonadati; phylum Rhodothermota; class Rhodothermia; order Rhodothermales; species Rhodothermales bacterium. Next base: position 6,305 of record JAWXAX010000104.1, read on the forward strand.
CGGAACGATGGACCCCTCCGGGGCGCATCGAGCTCGCTGGCACCTCGTCGCGGGCGCTCGTGGCTTTGCTTTCGGATGAAGATGGATGGGTTCGCGATACCGCTCAACGCCTGCTCGTCGAGCGGGCCGACCAGGCTGCCGTGCCGTTTCTCGAGCGGGTGGCGATGCGGGAGAACGACCGCCTCGGCCGGCTTCATGCGCTGTGGACCCTCGAAGGGCTCGATGCGCTCACGCTCCCGGTGTTGATCAAGGCCATCGACGACCGCGACCTGCGGGTTCAGGCCGCGGCCATCCGGATCTTCGCGCAGGAGGCCGCTCGGAAAGCGGCCTTTCGCGAGTCGCTGGCCGATGCGCTTTCGGTCCGCTGGGCCAAGGCGCCCCCCGAAATTGCCCTCGCGATCACACTGGCCGCCGGCGCCCTCGATGCCAATGCCGCGCTCCCTATCCTGGCCGGCATCCTCGGAATCTACCGGGAAGAGGCCCTCTTTCGCGATGCCGCCATGAGCAGTCTGGCCGGCCGTGAGTTGTTGTTGCTCGAAGAGATCTGGGCCCTATGGGAATGGCGGACGGAGTCTCCGGGGCGAGCGGTGTTTGTGGAGATGCTCGCCGCGGCCACGCTCCGGCGGGGCGAGGCCGCGGAGGTCGAGGCCCTCCTCGCCAGGCTGGATGCACCTGTGTTCGGCTGGCGACAGGAGGCCCTCCTCGCCGGTCTCGGCACCCATCGCGCCGGCGTCCTCACGCTGTCCACTCCACCGCGCGTGCTGGATCGACTCGACGCCTTCTCTCCCGAGACACGCGAGCGCCTCGAAGCGCTCGGCCGACGCCTGGCCTGGCCTGGACATACGCCAATAGATGCCGACGACGCGGCTTCGGGGAGGGCCATCGACCCCGCCATGTTTGCGCTGGGGCGTCAGCATTACCTGTCGGTTTGTGCCGCCTGCCACGGCAACGCCGGCGCCGGCATGCCATCCCTCGCGCCGCCGCTGGCGGGCTCCGAGTGGGTGAACGGCGCCGACAGCGCACTCGTCCGCATCCTGCTCCACGGCCTCGAGGGCCCGATCGATGTCGCCGGCCGGCGGTACGATGCCCCAGACATCCTCCCCGAAATGCCGGCCTTTGCCGTGCTGGACGATGCGGCGATTGCGGCAATACTAACGTACATTCGGAACGCCTGGGGCCACGATGCCGGACCGGTGACCCGCCGAATGGTCGGCACCACCCGCGTCACCACCCAGGGGCGTGTGACGCCCTGGACGGCCGATGAACTCAAGGCCTTTATCACCGCATCCCCATGATCCTACACGATCGCGTAAATCGCAGACAGTTTCTGGCCGGAGCCGCGGCGGCCCTGGTATCTACGTCGATATCGTCGACCCCGCTGATGGCACTGGCGCCGCCGGCCCGCCGAGCGATGGGTGTCGCCCACGCGACGTTTGCCGTCCGGTGGAAATCCGAGGCCCCCAGCAGCGCCTACCCGGGCTTCCAGTCGGCGCTCGATATCCTCGACCATTGCGTTCACCTTGGCGCCGGCGGCGCCCAGGTGGGCGTGGGCGACTGGCCGGCCGACTTCGCCGGGCGCGTCCGCGAGCGCCGAGAGCGCCTCGGACTCTACCTGGAAGGCCAGATCCGACTCCCCCACGAGGCCGGGGAGGTCGACCGGTTCGATCGCGATGTCGCCGCGGCCAAGGAGGCCGGCGCGGTGCTCGTCCGCACGGCCTGCCTGAGCGGCCGGCGTTACGAGGACTTCCAGTCGCTGGCCGATTTCGAGGCGTTTAAACGGAGCGCCTGGCGATCCCTCGAATGGGCCGAGCCAGTACTGAGCCGGCATGGGGTCCGCCTCGCCGTTGAAAACCACAAGGACTGGCGGATCGATGAAATGATCGCCCTCATGGAGCATCTGGGCAGCGAGTGGATCGGGGTGACGCTCGATCTCGGGAATAATATCTCGTTGCTGGAGAATCCGATGGAGGTCGTTGAAAAGCTGGCCCCGTACACCACGACCGTCCATATCAAGGACATGGCCGTCGAGCCGTATGCCGATGGGTTTCTGATGTCGGAAGTGCCGCTAGGAGAGGGAATACTCGACCTTCCGCGCATGGTGGCGCTCTGCGAACGGCACAACCCGGCCGCGACGTTTAACCTGGAGATGATCACCCGGGACCCTCTCAACGTGCCCGTCCTGACGGACGCCTACTGGGCGACGTTCGACCGGGTCGGCGGCCTCGACCTGGCGAGAAGCCTCCGGTTCGTGGCCAGCCACCCGCCGCCGACCGCCTTACCCGCCGTGACCGGCAAAACGCCCGAGGAACGGCTCGCTTACGAAGAGGAGAATAACGTCCGCTCGTTTGTGTATGCCCGGGAGGTGCTGGGGATGAGAGGCGGTTGAAAGTTAAAAGTTAAAAGTGAAAAGTGAAAAGTTAAATGCAGTTAATAGTGTAGAGTCCAAAGTGCAAAGTGAATGGAAGAAACATTTTTCACTTTTCACTTTGCAATTTTCAATTCATTCATCCCTTTTCCCATGCTTCCAGGCATCAAGTTATTCGATTTGACCGGCCGCACGGCTATCATCACCGGCGGCACTAAAGGCCTCGGCCTGGCGATGGCCGAGGGGCTGGCGTCGGCCGGCGCAAACGTCGTGCTTGTTGCCCGGAGTGACGGTCGGGATGCCGCGAAATCGGTTGCGGAAGCCTACGGAGTGCGGGCCGAATACGTACGCGCGGACGTAACCGTCGAGGCCGATGCCGCCGCGGTGGCCGAGGCGGCGCTGGATGCGTTCGGGCGGATCGACATCCTGATCAACAGCGCCGGCATCAACATCCGGGGCCCCATCGAAGACCTGCCGTACGCAGATTTTCAGAAGGTGATGGAGGTGAACGTCAACGGCACCTGGCTGGCCTGCCGGGCCGTGGTGCCGCACATGAAAGCTGCCGGCCGGGGGAAGATCATCAACCTCGCCAGCGCCCTGGGCCTGGTAGGTCTCGCGCAGCGGACGCCCTACGCCTCCAGCAAAGGCGCCATCGTGCAGATGACCCGCACGCTGGGTCTGGAGCTGGCGCCGTTTAACATCAACGTCAACGCGCTTTGTCCCGGGCCTTTCCTGACGGACATGAACATCTCGATTGCGAATACGGAAGATGGGCAGAAGTTCGTCGTGGGCGCTACGGCGCTGAAGCGGTGGGGGGAGTTAAAGGAGATCCAGGGCGCCGCGATTTTCCTGGCGAGTGATGCCGCGGGTTATATGGTGGGATCGATGGTGGCCGTGGACGCGGGGTGGACGGCGGGGTGATGTCGTCGGCGGGCTATCGGTGGGGCGGACGGCCGTCCGCCTCTACGCCGCGTTCGCCCGCACGGCATGGCCCCGAATATGCGGCCGGACGATCGCGATCGGCATTCGGGCGTTGAAGCGTTCGAGGTGTACCTCGGCGAAGCCGGCTTCGCGGATGCGGTCGCCCGTGTCCCGATCCGGGCAGCAGCCGTCGCCGATGACGCGCCAGAAGGGTTTGATGAGGTGCTGCGCTCGACGGAGCCGGCCGGCCGGCGCGGCCACGTGCTCGATAAAATAAAACCGCCCGCCCGGCTTGAGTACCCGCCGGATCTCGCGCAGCGCGGCGGCCTGGTCGGGGACGGAGCACAATACGAGGGTGGAGATGACGGTGTCCACGCTGGCGTCGGGGAGGGAGAGGGCGCCGGCAGAATCGGTTACTAGCCGAATGGAGAGACCACGATCCCGGGCTTTTTTCTGGATGTAGGGATGCATGTGCAGATTAGGCTCGGCGCCGATCCAGTCGATCCCCGCCGGCATAAACGGTAGGTTGACGCCGGTGCCCGGACCCAATTCGAGGACGATCCCCCGCACGCCGGCGAACAGGTCGCGTTTGATGGCGCCGTAGATCCGCTCTTGCGCGGCGTCGCCCGTGGCCATCGACCAGGCGAAAAAGCGTTTGAAGAGACTCATAGGGAGGACGTCCAGTCTTCCGCCAGGGCCTCGTAGGCGTCGAGCGCCGTCGCCAGCTGAGCGATGGGGAGGTGCTCGTCCACCGTGTGCGCCAGCGTGTCGTCCCCGGGACCGAAGCCGATCAGCGTCGCGCCCGTCTTAATAAAATGTCCGCCGTCGGTCGCGAACCGCCAGAGACCGGTCGTGGGCACGCCGCCCATCGCCTTGCCGAGTACCCGCTCGGCGGCGCGTAGCGCCGGGTCGTCGGCTCGGGTGACGAATGGGCCGTTGCAGGCGGTTTGTTCAACGGCATAACCGGTATAACTCGTGCGGAGGGCCGACGGGATGAAGATCCGCGCCTTGGAGCCAGGGATGACACACCGGTCCGCCAGTGCCTGGAGGCGGGCGACGACGGTTTCGTCGGATTCGCCCGGCACGTTGCGCCAGTCGATCGTCAACCACGCCTCGGCGGGGATGACGTTCGAGCTGATCTGGTCGGTGCGGAAAAGCGTCGGCGCGCAGGAGCTCTGCCCGAGGTCGGGGTCGGTGTTCCGCTCCACCGCCGGCAGGCCGGCGATGAACCGGGCGACGACCTCGAGCGGGTTGACGCCGCGCTCCGGGATGCTGGCGTGCACACTGCGGCCGGTGACGTGGAGCTGGAGCTCGAGCCGCCCCCGGTGCCCGCGCCGCAACTCGTTCCAGCTGGGCTCGCCGATCACGATATAGGGCGGCGTGAGGGTATGCGTCAGGTATTCAGCTCCGAGTCCGCCGATCTCCTCGTAGACCACGGCGGTGACGTACACATCGCCGGGAGGGACCACACCGCGGTCCTTGAGCCGGGCGGCCCCGTACACCTGCGCGGCGAGCGGCCCCTTGATGTCCACCGCCC